>JAFVRT010000202.1 GCA_017504125.1 Lentisphaeria bacterium | reverse complement strand
GGTTTTGCGTATCAGCAAAAATACACCGCAGCTTTACATGGATGAAGCGGTTTTGCTGGAAGGAAGTGCAAAAAAAGCAGGCTTCAATCAGGTTTATTCAACTGAACCGGACAGAGTATTGTTCAGAAAAGATGCTGCCATAACACCCTTTTATCCTGAAGTATATATACCCCGTGGAACTGTAAATCTGCCCAACTGGTTCAAATTCGATGACCGCAGAGAAAAAAAAGAAGGCGGTTTGTCATATTTTATTGATTTGCCTCAAGAGGTCATCTATACGCCTGAAAAAACCTATCCGTGGTTTTTGCGGAATCTGGTAAAGACCGAAAATAAAAATGGACGGACGATAAGATATTTCAATTGCAGCTACAAGGATTCAGCCGTTTTGAAAGAGGCTGCCCGTTGTAATGTCGGCCCCTTCTTTTTCCGGACAGAAAAAAGTATTCCGGAAAATCAGAAATATATCCGCATAGGCACGACAACCGGCAGAAAAAATCCGCAGAGTGTTGTCAGAAAATATAAACTTAATGTTATAGATATTCCAAAAGTGCCGCAGCAGAAATATTTGGATTTGACTTTTCCGTGGTTCAGTCAGCGGGAAACATTTTACTGGCCGGGATACATAAAAATGCTTCATCACATCGGAGCTTCCGGAACCGGATGGCATACCGGAAAACCGGAAAAAGGAGAGGCATTCTTTGCGGAATTGAAAAAATATAATATAAAACTTATCGGCGTTTCAGCGCGGATCCCGGCATTGATACTGAAAGAAAACAGCCGTTTGTACAGATGTACCGGAGGAGGCAATAAGATCTGTCCGGCTCTCCGGGGGCCGCTTTATGAAAAGTTCTGTGCTGAATCAACGGCATTGTTCAAGGATATCCCTGCTGATATGATACATCTGGATGATGAATGGTGGAGCGATCCCGGATCCTTTACAAGATGTTCCCGCTGCAATGAACTGCGTAAGGCCAAAAATATGGATTGGAGCACATATGCGGAATGGGCAATGGCAGATTTTTATTCCGGTGTATTGAAATCTTTGCGCCGCGCCAAGCCGGGTGTCAGGATCGGGAGTTACATGTTCTGTCTTGACCGGAATCAGAGTGTTTACGGGAAAAGTTTCCCTGTATACGGAACTGCGAAATTATTTCCTGCATTGCTTGATGAGGTCCAGACTCCTTACTATGGCCCGAATCCGGAACAGGTGAGAGCCCGTGTCCGGAAAAATTTTCTGAAAATAGGAAAACCAGCCGGAATAACCGTTTATCTGACCGGTGGCACCGGAGCGTATTATACCGATCAGATGGGGGAAAAGACCATGTGGCAGCTGCTGGAAGCCTATATGAACGGAGCCGGAACTGTAGCCTACTACATAACCCGTTCTTTTTCATCCCCGGTGGACTTTATGTATATCGCCAGCGGAATGAAGGCAATTCAGCCTTATGGCGAATTTTTGATGAAAGCTGAACTGGATGAAAAATTTTCCGGAAGCAACCGTATGTTGAGTCATACTGTACGCAAATTTGGGAAAAAAGCATTGTACCTTATTGGCAACTACGGTTCCGGTAGTACTGCAGAAACATTTTTACCATTGAAAAATATCCGTTCCGTCAGAGATTGTTTCAACAACAAAGCGATCCGTTTTTCAGAAAATGGTATTGCTTTGAAGATCCCTGCCGGAAAAGCAGCTTTTATTGAAGTTTGTTTTTATTGAAAATATACAGGAGAGCATGTTATGAAAATATATATCAGAGCCACTTTACCCGGAGCAAGTGGGGTTTCCGGGAATCTTTATACACTTCCGGGAGGGCGCGGAGAGCTGCTGGCGGAAGCAAGAAAGCAGTTGACCGCCGATGTGAATGCCTGTGTGGAGGCATGTGTGAACTCCGGTGCCGATACTGTTATTGTCAGAGATGATGACAACAATGGCGGCAACATACTGCGCTCAGCTTTACATCAGGAAGCTGTCTTGCTGACCGGATATGTGCCTGGAAAGATACTGCCGGAGATAGAAGGATTTGACGGTTTCATTATGATAGGATGTGCCGCGATGGCAGGTACATCCGGTGCCACCTGCAGCCGTACCATGAGTCAGTACAATATCAGAAATCTTTTTATTAATGGCAGAAGAACCGGAGAAATCGGCTTTTTTGCAGCAGCTGCTGCAGAAAAAGGAGTTCCGCTCATAATGGCAAGCGGAGATGACAAGGCATGCCGGGAAGCTGCCGGGTGGGGACATAATGTAAAACTTTGCATTGTCAAAAAAGGCATGTCGGAAAACGGCGCATTGAT
>JAFVRT010000201.1 GCA_017504125.1 Lentisphaeria bacterium | reverse complement strand
GAGAAAATCATGGCTTATTTTACAAATTCTCAAGGCTATTTGTTCCTTTGCTCAGACATTCCGTTTGAGGAAAAACAAAAATTGGACGATTACCTCCAACTTTTGGAAGACTCCGGAGTTGGCAAAGAACTCCCCAAAACTCCCAAGATGGAGAAAATTATAAAAAAGCTGCAAAAAAAAGAGGCTGCTGCGAAACATTAGGTTTTGCAACAGCCCCCGTTTTATTGTACAGGACAGGATTTTGCTCCCCTTACAGGGAAGGAAAAAATGATTATTTGCGGATTTTTTCGGCCCAATCGTTCAGCAGTTTGGCTGCAGCTTCCCGGCCGCCGATACCGAAGGCAACTGCCGCAGCGACACATATTGCGCCGAGGATCAGCGTGAAGGCGATTTGGACAATGGAATCACCGATATTCAGATTGCCTATCGCAATGGCGGCGGTGAAGATGATGACACCGATGCGGACCCCTGAAATCATTATGGTACTGCATTTGCCTTCGAGAGCATCAGCAGCGACATTGGCCAGCCAGACACCGATAAGGAGTACTGCGATACTCAGGAGCACATTGCCGCCGAAAGCCGCAAATGTACGGATCAGCATGGCCAGCTGAGTGAAGCCCATGATCTCACATGCGCTGAGAACAGCAAGGATGACAATGGCGATGAATGTAAGTTTCCCGACTACAGCAGAAGGAGCCGCGGTGTTTTCATCATTTTTCCGGAGAATACCATTCATAAGGCGGTCAAAGCCCAGCGCGGAAACAAATTGAGTTACCAGCGCGGCAACAAAACTGCCGGCCAGAATCGCGGCAAAAATCAGTAATGCAGCCCCGATAATATCGCCGGTCGCATTGAGAAGTTTGTTGAAAAATCCGGTTACGGAGTTTGAAAGAGCATCGATTTTCAATGCAGTAAGCGAAGAAATAACCACCGGGATCGCCACCAGTACATAACATACCACCCCGGCCATGGCTGCGATCCCGCCGTTGCCGAAAAGTTTTGAAACGCCCATCTTTTCACCGAAGGCATCGATCTGGGAAATCACCACAAGTCCGGCTACGGCGCGGCGGATGATCCCCGCGACCCAGAGGCCCACCAGCAGTATGGCGGCTGCTGCGGCGAGATTGGGGATATAGGTTATTACTTTTTCAAACATCGACTGCAGCGGAGCGGTGATGCCGTAGATCTTCAGGGCATTGAGGATCGCCGGAAGGAAGAAAAGAAAGACGGTGTAATACATGGTCTTTGCGGTATATTCCGCAGTGGTTTCAGGATCTTTTCCGGTCTGAGCTGCCAGTCTTTCGTGCAGACGGCTTTTGATGACGGCTGCTTTGGTAATGACCCGGACGAGTCCGGCGATGATCCAGGCGGCAACAGCGAGGATCACCGCTCCGGCGATATTGGGAACATACTGGGCGATCACGCCGACAAACTCCTGCAGCGGAGTTGCTGCAGCCTCAAGACGCAGAATGGAAAAACATCCCAGTACGGTGAAAAGCATGATGATCGCATAGATCACTTTGCCCGCCAGCGTGTCCGCCTGTTCCATGGGGGCGGGAGTTCCGTCAGGCAGCATGGCAGCTTTGGGCGAAATCGTCCTTATCAGGCGGGAAACTTTTCTGGCAAGTATGGAGGCAATGAGCCAGCCGACAAGCAGCAGCAATACCGCTCCGACGATGGAAAGAAGCCGACTGTCAACGACCATTTGCCAGATTTGATTGAAAAATTCTTTCATAAAAAATCCCTTTCATTATTGTTTGGAAAAAAATTACAGAGCTCCTATGGGATAATATAATATTGAGGAAGGATTTTATCAATAGCATTTGAGCAGTAAAAATATAATTTTTTGAAAAAAAAACACTTTTACTTGTATTTATGTGTCAGGAGTGATAAATTATCCAACATACAAAAAATTCAATTTTGAGGAAAATATGGTTGAACATCTCGCAATAATAATGGATGGCAACGGCCGCTGGGCCGAAGCAAGAGGATTGTCACGCAGCGATGGACATCGTGCCGGAGCCAGACAGATCGGTGTCGCTGCCAGAGCAGCAATGAAGGCCGGGATAAAATATCTTACACTCTATGCCTTCAGCACCGAAAATTGGAAACGGCCTCAGGATGAAGTCGGCGTACTTATGGGGTTGATACAGGAGTTTGCGTCAAGCGAACTGCCGGCTATGATGCGTGACGGAGTCAGACTCCGTACAATAGGCAGGACAGGTGATCTGCCCCTTGCTGCCCGTACTGCGCTCCGTTATGCCATTGAAAAGACTGCTGCGAATGACAAACTTACGATCAATATCGCTTTGAGTTACGGCGGCAGAGCTGAAATCGTCGATGCTGTAAATAAGATAATCGCGGAAAAACGCACCGATCCTGTTTCGGAACAGGATTTCATCTCTTATCTTTATGCTCCTGATATTCCGGATCCGGATCTGTTGATCCGTACCAGCGGAGAGCTGCGTTTGAGCAATTTTCTGCTGTGGGAACTTTCTTATTCTGAAATTTATGTTACCGATACCTACTGGCCCGATTTCAATGAAGAAACGCTTCAGAAGGCTTTGGACAGTTACAGCGGCAGAAAACGCCGGTTCGGCGGCTTGAACAAAAAGTGAGAATGGTATGAGTGTAATAAATTTGACACCGAGATTCAATCGGGCAAGCATATTTACTGAACGGCTGCCCTTGAAGTCACCCAAGACAGAATACACCGGTATGATCTACCACTTCCGCTATGGTTCAATGGAAACCTCTTATCTGGATCTGCCGGGGCATATTGCTGAAACGGATGATGGACGGCACGCCGGAAATATTGATCTCAGGGAGTTTTTCCGTCGTGAAGCTGCTTTGATCCGCCTTGCGCCGCGTGAAGGTGAATATGCAATTTCTGCTGCAGAGCTTGAAAAGGCAATGGAAGGCAAATGCTGGCGGGAGTGGATGGTGATCCATGCTCTTGGCGTGTGTGATGACGGATATGTTCCGGAACGGCGGGTCAGTCTTTCCATGGAAGCGGTCGATCTGATAATTCGCAAAGGAGTCAAGGTATTGTTTTCCGATGTGTGGGAAAGCCGCCGTCTGGAAGGCGTATTTCTGCGTCTGTTTGATTCCGGAGTAAGTACGGTATGCAATCTTGCCGGACTTCATGAGCTTCCAGGTGACCGGGAGTTCAAACTCACCGTCAGTTTTTTGCCATATCCCGGCGAAGTCACCCAGATACCGGTTTCTGTGCTGGCCGAAATTTGAATTTACAGAAAGTTGACAGATGAATCAGATTACTTCACTCAGGAATGGTACGGTCGTCAACCGTTTTTACGGAAAAGAAGAAAACGGAGTATTATATCTGCCTGTTTCCGGAATTGCAGATGAAGATGCTTTTGTTACGGTAAACGGAGTTGCAGCCGACCGGAGCGGCGCAGTTTTTTCTGCGGTCGTTCCGGTTTCTGAAAAATTTACTGAGATCACTATGACCGCAGAAAACAGCTGCGGCAGAATGACTCATTCAGTCAAAGTGGTTTTTGACCGGGATTCTTTTCCCCGCTATAACTTTTTTATCGACGACAACAGTTTTTTCTGGACCGACATCATCAGGAACAAACCCAGATCCCTATTCGATCACTTTTATCTCGAATTCCTTGAAAGCATGCACCGGAAGTACGGAACAAAATTCACTCTTAACCTTTTTTACCGCAACGATCACGAATTTTGTGAATTGAAAGACTTTCCGGAGAGTTACAAGGGCGAATTTTCAGACAATGCTGATTGGCTCCGCATGTCATGGCACGCTTATTCGGAGTTTCCCGACCGTCCTTATCAGAATGCCGCCGCAGAAAAGGTTGCTTCTGATTATGACCTCATAAAAAGTGAAGTATGCCGTTTTGCAGGAGAACAAAGTTTTATTCCGCCCGTGGCTGCTCATTGGTCGATGATCCGTCCGGACGGTATGGCTGAGCTGGTAAAGCGTGGTGTGAAGGTCATGACCAGCCAGTTCATCAATCCCAAAACCAGCCTTGAAGAAGCTCAGAGATCCAGCCATCTGTGTGATATCGGTTTTTTCCAGAATTTGCGTGAAAGCCTTTATCTGTCGCAAAAACATCTGCTTTATGATTTCAATGCCGCAATACTCTATCTGAGGGGGACTCTGATATGCAACTATTGGACTCCGGAAAGGATCATTGATATTATAAACAGTACTGCCGGCAATGCGGCACTCCGGCATGAAATATTGAGCCTGGAAACTCACGAACAATATACATTCCCGAATTATTTCAACTATCTGCCCGATCACATGGAACGCATGGAAACTGCGATCCGCCGGGCAACGGAATTGGGATACGAACCGGTGTGGTTTGCCGAAGGTCTTCTCGGCAATGACAGTTGGGGAAAATGATTTTATCCGGTTCCCGGTAAATCCAATGCGCCGTGATCCCGTCAGGTCATATCCCCTACGGGGATATGTGGGAAAGGCGGGTTCAGTATGTGCCGGAACCGGGAGTTTCATCAGGGGTGAGAGCAGCTTTTACTTCTTCCGGGGTAAGTTTTCTCCACTCGCCGACCGGAAGATTTTTCAACTCCAACGCACCGACTGAAATGCGGTTGAGTTCAAGCGTGGGAGCTCCAAGGGCAGCGGTCAGACGGCGGATCTCCCGTTTTTTTCCTTCATTGAGGGTGAGCTCATAACGGAATCCGCCCAAAGAACGCACCGAAAGCACCTTGAGCAAATCACCATCATCCTTTATTCCGCGGAGCATCTGTTTCTGGTCTTCTGCAGTAAGTTCTGCGGCAAGGCGCACGACATAACGCTTTACTATCCGGAACCGGGGATGGGTGAGTTTGTCTACAAAATCTCCGTCATTGGAAAATATTATCAAGCCGCTGCTTTCTTTATCCAGCCTGCCGGCAGAAAACAAACGGACAGGCGGGGCAGGAACAATCAGATCAAGTGCCTTCAATGGTGCATGGGGATCTGAGGCCGTACACACATAACCGGTAGGTTTGTTGAGCATGACATACCACATTTCGCTGAGATCCGGTATCTCAAGGACCCGGCGGTCGAAAGCGATTTTCATGCTGCTTTCTATCCTTTCTGCAGGATTCATGCACACTTTGCCGTTGATCCTGACTCTGCCGGATTTGATAGCGGTAACGGCTGCACGGCGCGAAAGAAATGCCGCTTGACTGATAAGTTTTCCCAATGTTTCAGCCATTGACAGTACCTTCCATTTCTGAATAGACGATAAGAGCTTTTGCTTCGCTGCATCCGGATGCGGTTTCTGCCCGGTGGGGGACATTGGCCTTGAGGTAAACGGTTTCTCCCGGAGTCAGACGCCGTACGGTATTGTTGTCATAAACATAGAAGTTTACCTCGCCAGACATAAGAACGAAAAACTCCTCTGTTTCATGGGCAAGAAAATCTCTGGGGGAGGCCGTTTTGCGGTATTCGACCACAAAGGGATCCAGTTTCCGTCCAGAAAGGCCGCCTGCCAAAGCAAGATAGCGCATGCCGTATTCCGAACTGTTGTCCCGCTGAAGCTCCATACCTTCTGAGATCGTCCCAAAGGAGTATTCGGCAGATTTTCCGGAGTGTTCAAAAAGATTTTTCAGCTCCACTCCCAAGGCTTCTGCTATACGGTTCAAAGCCTTGAGAGAAGGAGAAATGCGGAAATTCTCCACTTGTGAAATAAATCCTTTGCTGAAAGAGCTGCGTTGAGCCAGCTGTTCAACAGTAAGTCTGCGTTCCAGACGCAGTCTGCGGATCGTTTGGGAGAGTTCCAGTAAGTTCATTTTTACAGTATCAGTTCAAGGCCTGAGCTGCTTCTTCGGGAGAGGCAGCTTCCACGATCCGGTATCCCTGATCGGCCAGCTGTTTTTTCTGGAAGCCCAGATTTTTATTCATCTGCTGGATGAGTATGCGCTTACCTTGTGCACGAAATGTGTTGCAAACCTTTTGCAGAGCAGCCACATCGGCCAATGTGAAAGAACGACGGTAAAGAACTGCGATTTTTTCAGCTCTGCCGGGAATATCAAAACCGCCCTCGATGAGCGCGCCGATCATCCGTTCAAAACCGATGGAAAAACCGCAGGCGCAGACATCGGAACCGATATATTTGCCGATCATCTTGTCGTAACGGCCGCCTCCGGCAATGGAAATACCTTTGAAACTTTCGGCCCTGATCTCAAAAATAGTTCCGGTATAATATCCCATTCCCCGGACAAGGGTGGGATCAAAAACAAACTTTGTATCTTCGGCTGCAGTCAGGTCGCGGACGGTGGAAATGATCGCCTGCAGGTTGTCTGCGGTTCCTTCGGGCAGAACTTCCTTGAGAGTTTCAGCACAGAACGCCAGAGTATCTTCCGCTTTCTGAAGTTTTTCAAAGAAGTCAT
>JAFVRT010000200.1 GCA_017504125.1 Lentisphaeria bacterium | reverse complement strand
TCACAGATACAACCGGTATTTTATGATAGAAACAGCAGCTAAAGTAGAAATATGCCGGGCATTTCTGGTCGGTATCGCTTCCGGTAACGAAAGCGATGCCGCGGTTATGGAACAGCTCGACGAACTGGCTGAACTGGTGCGGAATGTGGATCTTGTTCCACTTGAACCGGAAATAGTACGATTGCGTGATCCCCACGCTCAATACCTTATGGGCAGCGGCAAGGCAGCCGAAATCGCCCAATTGATCCAAGAGTGCGAAGCAGATTGTCTGGTTTTCGATGTCGCACTCACCCCGTCACAGCAACGCAACTGGGAACGACTGGCCGGAGTTCCGGTGGCTGACAGAGAGGAAATAATCCTCGATATTTTCGCCCGCCGCGCCCATACCCACGAAGCGGTGCTGCAAGTGGAACTTGCCAGAGCACAATATTCATTGCCGCGGCTCACCAGAGCATGGAGCCACTTTTCCCGGCAGCGGGGCGGCGGAACCACCAACCGGGGACAGGGAGAAGCTCAGATCGAAACCGACAGACGGCTGCTGAAACACAAGATCCAGCAGCTCAATGAAGAACTGGAACATGTCCGGAAACAGCGTACCACATCCCGCAAATCACGGCAGCGGCGTCCGGTTCCGCAAGGAGCTATCGTAGGCTACACCAATGTAGGAAAATCTTCCCTGCTCCACACCTTGAGCGGATCAGAAATTTTTGTAAAAGATCAACTTTTTGCCACGCTTGATCCTACTGCAAGAAAAGTTGATCTGGGAAATCATACAGAACTTGTACTTATCGATACAGTAGGTTTTGTCCGCAAACTTCCCCATTCTCTTGTAGAAGCCTTCAAATCAACTCTTGAAGAAGCCGTCCTTGCCGATTTCCTTCTTCTGCTGCTGGACATTTCTTCGCCGCAGCTGGAAAGTGAATGGGAAACCACTCTGGAAGTCCTGAGAGAGATCGGGGCCGATGAGAAAAATATTCAAATCGTTTTCAACAAAATTGACCTGATCGACCGGAGTGAACAGGCTGTTTTCATGGCAAAGCTCAAAGGACTTTTTCCTCAGGCTCTTTACATTTCCACCTATACCGGCGAAGGTATTGAAGAACTCAAGCAGCGGCTGTCGGTTCTGGCCGGAAGTGAAGCACGGATTCTGGAACTCACTTTGCCCCCTGAACGGGCTGATTTGATAGCGTTTGCCCATTCTGCAGGCAAAGTGTATGAGTGTATCTATCAGGAGGACGGAAGTGCCTCCATAGTTTTTTCCATTGACCTGAAATTCCGGCATAAATACAGGGAGTTCATTACTGATGAAAAGTAAGATCATCGTACTGATACTGGCCGTGACCGTGATGATTGCGGCCAATTCCAATTCCCCGCGGCTTTCGCCGTGGGACGCATGGCGCATGGCCTATACAACTTTTGAACAAGGCGAGGAGTTTCGCGATAAAGGCGAATATACCAAGGCAAAGAGTGCCTTTGATAAAGCCATGGAGTATTACAGGATGGTTCGCAGTGCCCGTCCGGACTGGAACCAGAAGGTGATCTCTGAGCGCATTGCCGACTGTGAACGGGAAAGTAAACGGATGACCGCCTTTCTCGGTCCTGCCGCCAATGCCAAAAGCGATTCCGGCGAAAACAGCGCGGTACAGCAGATATCTTCTGCAGAAAACGACTCCATGCGGAAAGAACTCGCCGAAGCCAAGGCTGAACTGACTGAATTGCGGCGCAAAAATGCGTCAAGGGTGAATTACGAAACTGAAATAGCCAATCTGCTGCGGGATCAGCGGATCCTTAATGAGCGTTATTCTCTGTTGGAACGGCGTTATCGTGACGCGGAAGCAAAACTTGCCGCTCCGGATACCAAATCCGTAAAACTTGAGGAACAGCTTGTTACTTTGCGGCTTCAGCTGGATCTTGCCCGCAGAGAAAGTGCTGCTGCCCAAAAACAAACTGCAGCCGCAATTGCAGAGCGCAATCAGTTCAGGATAGAAAAAAGAAATTCTGAAAATGCCCGCCTGCAGGCCGAAAAACGGTACGATCTTCTTTCCGGACAATTGGAGCTTGCCCGCAGCAACAACGAAAAACTTCAGCGGGAAAATGATTCCGGCAAAAAAAGAGTGAAGGAGCTGATGACCTCTCTGGAACAGCAGCGGAAATCCACCGCAACAGTTTCCGGAGAACTTCAGGCACTCCGGGGCAAATATCTGGAAAAATTACGCTCCTCTGATGCCGGAGACGAAGTAAATTCCAGATTGCTGGATGAAAATAAAAAACTTCAGGACAATGTACTCTCTGTACGCAAAAAAGAGCAGCAGCTTTCTGCAGAACTCCGAAAAACACAGCGGCATATCGAACAGCTCCGCAATGCCCTTGCCGAAGAAAAACAAAAAAATTCCCTCAATGCCGGAACTGTCAAATCTCTGCAGCAAAGTTCCGGAGATCTCAAAAAGGAACTGGAACTGGAAAAAGCCAATTCCGGGATCCTTTCCAGAGAACTGCAAGCCGTCAGAAGCGACGCAAACAACAATGCGGCAGAATTGAAAAAACTCCAACAGGAAAATTCTGAACTTAAAAAACGGTTGAAGTTCCGGGAAAGTGAAGAATTCCGCAATCTGACCGCAGCCAATGCCGAACGGAAAAAACTCCGGGATGAAATAACCGGACTGGAACAGAATCTCGCGGCATTGAAAACCGATATTCAGATCAAAGATAACAAACTCAAAGCCCATGAACATTCTTTTCAAGAGATCCAATCTGAAAACCGTAAACTTCACGCCGAAAAAATCAATTACGAAAGCCGTATAAAAACGCTTGCCGGAGCCAATGCCAATATCCGGCAGCTTGCCCTTCAACATGATGAACTCAAAAGAAACTTCGCGGCACTTCAGGCAGAAAACCGGCAGAATAAACTTGCCGCCGATGCCGCAAAACCCAGAGAAGCAGAACTTGCCCGGATCAAATTGCGCCTCGCCGAACTTGACGGCTTGAAAAAACAACTCAGTCAGGAACAAAGTTTCAACGAACAGCTGAATATTGTAAAACGCAAACTTGAACAGGAAATAAAACAGCTCCGTCCCCTGGGTGAAGAAAACATCAGACTTAAAAATGAACTCGGAGATTTCAAACTTCTTCAAAGCGAAGTCGCAAGACTCCGTAAACTCAATCAGGAATTGGCTGGCGCAAAACAACTGGAATCCGAAGTTGCCGATCTGAAGGTAAAATTGGCCAAAGCCGCTCCGGATGCCGCTGAAGCGGGAAAATTACGGAAACGCAACCTGGAACTTGAGCAGGGAAAAATACTCTGGGAAAATGAAATTGCCAAGCTGAAGCTCCAACTGGCAGAAATGGGAAGACTCAGAGAGGAAATAAAGAAACTCAATGTGACAGTCAACAGTAAAGATCTTGAATTGCGTACTCTTTCAGGACAGATCACACGCCTTTCAGCCAACAATGCCGCCTTGGAAAAAAGTGCTTCAGAACTGAAAGAACTGAAACTGAAAAGTGCCAGACTGGTCAAAGATCAGGCTGTCACTCTTGAACAACTCCGTAATGCGGAAAGCAGTTTGAACCAGCTTAAAGAGAAATTTGCGGCAGCAGCAAAAACAATTGCTGTACTCAAAGAAAATTTGAAGACAGCAGCTGCACAGCATCGGGCGGCATTGCAGGAGTCAGAACTCAAACACCGGACCGAACTCCGGGCTGCCGAATCCGGACATCAGAAAAAATCACGCGCGGCGGAAGAAAAATCAGCAAAAATTTCAACGCGGCTGAACTCCGAGATTTCCGCGCTGAAAAAAGAGCTTGCCGATACGGTTTCCCGTCATGATGCCATCTTGAAAGAACAGCAGGAAAAATATCGCAAAACTGTCGCCGCTTTGGAGCAGGAACGGCTTCTGTTTGCCCGTAAAGAAACGAATAAAAACGATGAAGCTCTGAAAAAAATCATTGCCGAAAATGAACAGTTGAGAAAAAATATCTCGCGTCTGGAAAAAAACAACTCCAGCCAAAAAAATGCCGCAGCTGAAATCCAGCGCAAATATGAAACTTTACAGCAGCAGAAACAACTTATACAGCAGGAAAACTCATCTGTAAAACAGACTCTGGCCTCACGGGAGCAGCAGTACAGGGAACTTCTGCGGCACTCCACTGATTCAAAACTGAAACTGCAGAAAGAAATAGAACTGCTCAGAAAAAACATTGAATCGACCCGTTCTGCCGCAGCATTGCTGGAACAGGAAAACTTATCTGTAAAATCCATGAATTCCACGCTGAAGGCAGCCAACAGTAAAAACCTCGATCTGGAACAGGAATTGTCAAAATTACGCAGTCAAAATGCCCGTTTGAGTTCAGAACTTCTTCAAATACAGCAGCTCCGGAATGAACTCAATCGTCTGGCAGCAGAATTGAAAAAGAAAAACCATACTCTCGAAATCACCCGCAAACATAATGAACGGCTGCTTAACTCTGCCGCAGAAACTGCAAGGATCACAGAAGAAATAAAAACGATCCGTCAACTGAATACAGAACTGGCTGACCGGAAGCTGAAAGCGGAATCGGAACTTGCATCCTTGAAATCAGAATTAGCCAATTACAATCGGCTCCGGAGTGAGGTCGACAGACTCCGCAAACTCAATCAGGAACTGGCTGATGCCAAAAATCTGGAATCCGAACTTGCTCAGGCCAAACTTTATATTTCCCGCTTGGAACAGATGAAAGATGAACTTTCGCGCCAGCGGCGGTTGAACGAGGAACTGTCTGCAGCCAAGATGAAACTTGAAAGCGAACTTGCATCAAGAGCGGCCATGCCCGCATTCGCTCCGGCAGACTATGTTCCCCCCGTGGGAAATCCTGCCAGACCCGTCGGCAAGGCTGAAGACTATATCTCAGCAGGAAAGATCGCCGCCGCTGATGAAAAAGATGATCTGGCCATCTGGAATTACCGTACAGCTTTGAAACTTGCTCCGGAAAACAGCGAAGCCGCTGAATTACTGGGACGGGCTCTCGCTTCCAGGGGCGATTATGCAGAAGCGGCCCCGCTGCTCAGTCTGGCAAGAAACGGCAAACCTGATTCCATCGATCTGGCTTTGGCTGCCGCCAATGCCTATATCGCATTGAAACGTTATGGTAATGCTGATGCGGTGATCGCGCCCCTTTTGAAACGGAATAAAGAGAATCCTCATCTGCAGATCACTGCCGCTCTGATCGCCGCCGGAAGCGGAAAATACGCACAGGCAGCCGGATTGCTCCGTTTGGCAGGCGCGGCACTTCCCAAAGATCCGCTGCCGAAACTTGAACTTGCCAGACTGCTTTTGAATACCGATTCATCGCGAGTCTTTGAAGCAGTCAAACTTTATGAAACGGCCCGCCGTCTGGGAGCAGCTCCTGATCTTGAACTGGAACCCAAGCTGGCTTCATTTTTGAATAACCGCCGCAACATGAGCGATTTTCTCAATTCAGCCTCAGCTGAAGCTGCCGGAAACAAGGACTGGAACAGCGTGATATGGTATAACCGTCAGTTGATAGAACTCGACCGGGAACCGGAAAAATACCGTCCCCGTCTGGCATTTGCCCAGTACAAAAAAGGTTCTTCCGGAGCCGCATTGGAAACCCTTTCCATGGGTTCCCAGACTCCGCTGGAGTTATTGGTAAAAGCATTCATACACCAGCAGCGCAAGGAATACCGCGAATCGGATCAATGTGCGCTTCAGGCCAAAGGGATGAATCATGGTCAGATTATCGAAATACCGGCCGATTGGCAGGAATTTCTGATAGAGTTCCGCCGCCACGGCGGTAAATTGAAAAAACTGGCCCGGTGATATCAAAATTTCCGGCAATAAAAAAACTGCTCTGCTCTCCAAAGCACAGCAGTTTTTTTTCAGACTCTGTTATTTCAACATCTTTCAGCGGCACAAAACCTTTTTATGGCAGATGTTATCTGTTTCAGCAGATAACACCTTTTTTCAGCAGCAGATTACCGTATTTTCTGACCTCGCCGGTAACGACCACACAATGTACTTTGCGTGTTCTTTCATAAAAGGCAAAACGGTCAATAAAATCGATCTCCCCTTTTTCTCCGTGCTTTTGAAGTGTATTGCGGCAAAGAGCCACATAGGAATCATCCAGAGTATCTCCGGGAACTGCAGCCATCATCACAGCCGGTTTTTCCACATACTGATCCAGCTGCCATACTCCGAGGATGGCATCCAGCAGCTGAGGCACATCCACTCCGGCAGCCTGAAGTACCGGCACTCCGGCGGCATAAGTCGGAAAATGTGCATCTGAAAGCACGATCTCATCTCCATGTCCCATCTCAGCCAGAACTTTGAGCAATTCAGGGAACAACAGCGGACTTACTCCTTTAAGCATAATTTTCTCCTTTTTTCAATATCTGAATGCCGGCAGGTCTTCCCGGTAAAGCTCCCGGAACTCCCGCCAGATATTTTTGGCCTGATTTATACTGTGTACATGGGGATCAAGGCACAGAGCCTGAAGTACCAGATCATCATCACCTTCCACAGCGGCACGGGCGATCATTTCGTGTAAAGCGACCTGACGGCGGCTCAATTCACACGGTCCCGGCGGCAGATCACCCACATGGATCGAACGCACTTCGCCGCCGATAGCGACTGCCGGCAGATCCAGAATGGCATCAGCAGGCAAATTTCCGACAGCACCATGATTCACTATATTTATGGCATCGATGTAACATGGGGTATTGGTTTCCAGCGCGGCAATGACCCGGCAGGGATTTTCCGCATAATAGGGATGCGCAGGATTTTTCGGGAAAGGTATGGCACTATCACCCTGTTTCTGATCTTCAAGTGTCCGGCTGCCATTCCTGATTTTTTCTTCGTAGAAGCAGGCAAGATTACGGTAGTTGTACTGTCCCCATTCTGAAGAATCGTAGAAACATGAGGTAAACTCCACGATATGTTCATCGTATCCTACCGGATACATCTTGAAAATGTCCAGCAGCTCCAGAGTGAATGTCTGCCGCGGCACATTGTGAAATTCCTGTTTCCAATACGGTGAGGAATGGATGAGTTCCAAAAACTCCGCCATGCAGCTTTTGCCCGTTCCTTTCTTACGGATATAGAACAACCAGTTGAAGTGGTTGACTCCGGCACTTATAACTTCCAATCCGCCGGGAGCCATTCCCAGCATTTCAGCAATCACACCGAAAGAACCGTGTACCTGATGACAAAAACCGAGTGTTTTTATCTTTGTATAGTTTTTGAAATAGGTACAGATAACAGACATGGGATTGGAAAAATTCATCAGCCACGCCTCAGGAGCGTATTTTTCGATATGCTCCCCCAGTTTCCGGTACATGGCCACATTTCGCAAGCCGTGGATCAGTCCGCCCGGACCGCCGCATTCCCCTTTGATCTGATCGACTCCGTATTTTTCCGGGATACGCAGATCATTGACCCAATTGGGATAACGGTTTTTCTCGCATGAACTTATTATATAATCGCTGCCTTCCACAGCTGCTTCCACAGAAACAGAAGATTTCAATCCGATATGGGAGTTGCAGCTTTCAAAAAGCTCTTTAACCGCCTGATGTGCCGCAGCAAGCCTCTGCTCATCAGGATCACAGAGAATGAATTCCCAGTCAGAAAAGAACGGATCTTTCACCAACTCGCGGGCAATCGAAAGAACAAATCCGGATCCCGCCCCAGGCATGGTGATCTTGTGCTTTTCCATTATTTTCACTCCATACTTTCATTTGTTCACTTAATATACCTCTTATGGGAAAATCTTTCAAGATACATACCGCCTTTTTGATAAAAAAACACTTTTTTTCGAATTTTTTTAAAAAAGTACTTGCATTTTGAAAAAATGGAGTTATTTTATAATTGTAGTCAATACAAATCAGTAAAACATCAACCCAAAAGAAAGGGAAATAAAAATGGCTAAATTCGTATGCAGTGTTTGCGGTTATGTTCATGAAGGTGATGCAGCTCCTGCCAATTGTCCTCAGTGCAAGGCTCCGGCGTCAAAGTTCAACATGCAGTCCTCCGGCGAAAGCAAGTGGGCGATCGAACACAAGATCGCTTCGATCGAAGGCATCGATCCTGAGGTCGTAGCAGGACTCCGCGCCAACTTCACCGGCGAATGTTGCGAAGTCGGCATGTATCTTGCCATGAGCCGTCAGGCTGACCGTCAGGGTTATCCCGAAATCGCAGAGGCCTACAAGCGTTACGCTTTTGAGGAAGCGGAGCATGCCGCAAAATTCGCCGAATTGCTGGGCGAAGTCGTTACCGACAGTACCGAGAAGAATCTGACACTCCGTGCGGAAGCTGAAGGCGGTGCATGCTGCGGAAAACTTGATTTGGCCAAACGCGCCCGCGAACTGGGATACCATGATATCGCTGATACCGTCTTTGAAATGGCCAAAGATGAAGCCCGTCATGGTGCCGGATTCACCGGACTGCTGAAACGCTTCTTCGGAAAATAACAAGTCTTTCGTTTGGATGCGGGGGCTGTTGCAAAATGGCAGCAGCCCCTGTTTCATTACCGATCGCTTTGCTGCTGTAAAGTTCAGGAACATTGCAGACCATCTGTCCGGAAAAAAGTCAGGAAAAATACATTATTCCGGTTATCGTTCCGGAAGACTTTGCATCTTTTCTGTTTTTACGACAACAGCGTAATAAAAAAAACTCTTTGTAAAAAATACTCTGAAATCGACTTTTTTTTAAAAAAAATTGACTTTTTTCTATATCTTCACTTGATATTTATGTAAATAGTGATTAGTTTAGGAAAAGAGACATTGCCGGTTACATCTATCACCGGAAAAAAAAGGAGATTTTTTGAGAGTACTATTATGAAATACTACACCGAAGAACACGAATGGGTGGAAGTTACAGACGATGAGGCGACTATAGGATTTTCCTCATACGCTGCCGAACAACTGGGTGAAGTTTCTTATGTTGAACTTCCCGAAGATGATGATTGTTTCAATATAGGAGACCGGCTTGGAAGTATCGAATCAGACAAGATTTCAGCAGACATCTATTCCCCCATCAGCGGAACGATTTGCGCCGTCAACGAAATGCTGGCTGATTCGCCGGATCTTATCAACGAATCACCGGAAGATAAAGGGTGGCTCTGCAAGATGACCGACTTTGATCCGGCCGATCTCGATGATCTTATGGATGAAGATGCCTATATGGACTATATAGACACTCTCGACTGAGTCCGTACCGGGAATTGAAAAATTCCCGTTTTTTTATGTATGAACAATATTTGAGGAACAAGAGGAGAAGTTTGTTTATGCTGCGCCGTGATTTTTTAAAAGGTATCGCCCTGACCGCCATTACTGCCGGACTGCTTGACCGGCTTCCCCTCGGAGCCGCAGTCAAAGCCGGAGAAAGCGTCGATCTGGCGGCTGTCAAAGGCAGAAATGTTGCTGAAATGTTCGACAAAGGCGTTGCTGCTCTGGGCGGAATGGAAAAATTTGTCAAAAAAGGTCAGAGCGTACTTGTCAAACCCAATATCGGATGGAACACTCCTCCGGAAAAAGGTGCCGACACCAATCCGGAACTGGTGGGACATATCGTGAAGCGGGCCTTTGAGTGCGGAGCTTCCAGGGTAGTTGTGTTCGACCATACATGCGACCGGGATTGGAACAGCTGCTATAAATTGAGCGGAATCCGGGAGGCTGTGGAAAAAGCCGGCGGCATAATGGTTACCGGTAACGACCGTTCCATGTACCGCAAGGTGGAGATCAAAGGCGCAAAAAGCATGAAATCCGCACTTGTACACCCGGCACTGCTTGAGGCCGATGTGGTGATAAATGTTCCTGTGCTGAAAAATCATGGCGGAGCAGCCATGACCTGTGCCATGAAAAACTATATGGGAGTGGTTTGGGATCGTCCCTGGATGCACAGAAACGATCTTCACCAGTGCATTGCTGATTCCATTCTGATCCGTAAACCCGACCTCAATGTCGTTGATGCCATGCTGGTCATGACTTCCGGAGGTCCAACCGGCAGAAGTGCCCGTACGAAAAGTGTCAAAATGAATTCTCTGCTTCTTTCAAAGGATATTGTGGCGATCGATACCGCTGCTGCCAGGATGCTGGGGGTCGATATAAATGCCGTCAAACATCTTGACTGCGGCGAAAAACTTTCTCTCGGACACATCGATCTGACCAAACTCAAGATCAAACGGATCGTCTGAAGTGAATAAAATAAAAATCATACGCATTATCGTTTCCGGAATGGTTTTTCTGACCCTGGCAGCAGGTTTTTCCGGGGTGTGTCTGTGTGCCGCTCAGGCCGCAAAAGGAGAATTTTTTCCGGCATTCATTGCGGGGTCTGTGATATTTTTCTTCTGGATCATCCTTGCGCTGCTGTGGGGACGGGTATTCTGTTCTTTCGGTTGTCCGCTGGGATTCATTCAGGACATTACCGGATTTCTCGGCCGGAAAATCAGAAAAACACAAAGTGTAAAACAACCGCCGCGCCGTTTCTTCCGTTATTCTGCCGGTTTGATACTGCTGGCATTTCTTGCCGTCGGAGTCGGTTGGACAGTAGGATTTTTCGAACCGTTTTCCATTACAGGAAGATTTTTCAATTCTGTTCTGCGTCCTCTGTTCCAATGGATAGGGAACAAAACCGCCTGGTGGAGTTTTTCAGAAATATTTCTTTCGCCGACTGCGGTGTGGATGACCGCAGCAGCTGTCATGCTTATCATTGCTGCTGCCGCCTTTTTCAAAGAACGGTTTTTCTGCAATACCCTTTGTCCGGCCGGTTTTCTGCTGGGACTTTTTTCGCGTATGGCAAGGTTCAGGCTCAGGATCAATGAAAAATGTGTCAAATGCAGGGCTTGCGAAAAAGTTTGTAAAGCCGGATGTATCGATACAGACACCGGAATCATCGACAGCGAAAGGTGTGTTGTATGCGGGAACTGTCTGACTGCATGTAAATTCAGTGCGCTGGAAAGAAACAATTCATTCCGTCCGAATGAAAAAGTGTCTGAAGAACTGGACACCAAACGCCGCCTCTTTCTGGCCGGAGCGGCAGCTGCAGGTATTGCCGGGGCTGTCGGCGTGAAGTTGGCTCCGGGAATAAAAAAGATCCCCTGTATGCCTCCCGGAGCCGGAAATATCGTTGATTTCAATGCAAAATGTACCGGATGCCAGCTGTGTGTGGCCAACTGCCAGGGCAAAGTATTGATTCCTGCCCTGTTTGAGTACGGTCTTTCCGGGATCGGTCAGCCCCGTATGTCCACCGACAACGGTTTCTGCGATTACGAATGTACCAGATGCAGCAATATCTGTCCGGCCGGTGCTTTGAAACCTTTGACTCTGAAAGAAAAAAAACGCGTGCGGGTCGGGTTGGTAACATACTACAGAAACCGGTGCGTGGTGGTGAAAAACAATGTTGCCTGCGGAGCCTGTGCCGAACATTGTCCCACCGGTGCGCTGCACATGGTCAAATATAAAAATGATCTTACGATACCGGAAGTTACTGCGGAACTTTGCATCGGCTGTGGAGGATGCGAATATATATGTCCTGTCAGGCCGGAACGGGCCGTGATAATTTCAGGAACAGCTGAACAAACTCTTGCCGCAGATCCGGAAAAATACCGGATTAAAGAAGAAAAGAAAAACAGCTCCGTCAACAACGCAGACTTCCCATTCTGATGAATTATTATTTCCATATCCCGTTCTGCGCCTCAAAGTGCGGTTATTGTGCTTTCTACTCCATTCCGGAAGCAGACAGGTTTCTTATCGACTCTTACCTCGATCAGCTGGAACGGACATTGCATTCCTGCGGAACAGCAGAAACGGTTTATATCGGAGGAGGAACCCCGACTTACCTTTCGGCAGTTCAGCTGAAACGGTTGTTTGCCATTATCCGTTCCGGGATCGATATCACGCCGGAAACAGAAATCTCATGTGAAGCCAATCCGGAATCCATCACACCTGAAAAATGCGGGATATTGCGGGAAAATATAACCCGTATCAGCATGGGAGTTCAAAGTTTCGATGCCGCAGTAAGAAAAAATATCGGCAGACATTGTTCCGGTAAGGTCCTTGAGGATGCCATCACTCTCATCCGTTCTGCCGGGTTCCCGCATTGGAACATGGATCTTATTTTTGCCTTGCCGGGGCAGAGCGACGAATCATTTTTTGCCGGAGCAGAAATGGCGGTCGAATATGGAGTCGATCATATTTCATGTTACGCCCTGACCGCAGAAGAAAATGCAGCTCTGAAACTTCCGGAAGATGATGAACACGCAGCGGAAATGATGCCGGAAATATGCGATTTTATGAACGCAAGGGGATTCCGGCGTTATGAAATTTCCAATTTCGCACGACCGGGCTGCGAATGCCGCCATAACTGCAATGTCTGGAAAGGCGGCAGATTGGCGGGATTCGGTCCTGCTGCATGCGGATTCGACGGTACCGACCGCTGGAGCAACGGTACACTTGACGAATGGCTCACCGGCAGAACTCCAATGCAGGATGCAATCCCGCACATGGCAAGACTGCAGGAGATCTTCGCAGTAAATCTGCGGACAGCCGACGGCTGGACTCCTGATATGTGGGCAGAGGTCCCAAACGCTGACAGCTGGGCGCGGCGTTTGGAAATAATTCGGGAAATTGCAGCAAATTTTCCTGCTGAATGGTTTGATATTTCTGCAGAACACATCGCTCTTACCGGCAACGGCATGATGTTCTGGAACAGCGTTGCCGGGGAGATATTTGATCATGGGGCTTGAATATACACCTTACATACCTTTCAAACGCTATAAACTGGAAATCGCTTATGACGGCAGCGATTACTGCGGCTGGCAGATCCAGCCGCACAGTCCTTCTGTTCAGCAGACATTGCAGGAAACTCTGGAAAAACTTTACAAACATCCGATTCATCTCATCGGCAGTTCAAGAACCGACACCGGAGTACATGCACTGGGTTTTTCTGCAAGTTTTCTTACCCCGGAACAGCCGGATATCCCGCCGGAAAATTTGATGAAAGTATTGAACCGCCGCCTGCCGGATTCCATAAAGATCCGTTCTCTGGTCGAAGTCCCGAAAGAATTCCACGCCCGTTATGATGCTTTGGGCAAGGCATACACCTATGTGCTGAATTATGGTCCTGAGTCACCGTTTTCAGTACGCTACTCCTGGAAATCCTGCCATACCCTTGATCCGGAAAAAATCAAAGCGGTACTTCCGGTGTTGACCGGAACCCATGATTATTCATCTTTTGTGGTGGAGCGTTCCAATATCGATGATGCGGTACGCACTATATACCGTATCGAATATCAGGAGTTCGGTCATTTCGGTTGTGTTACCTTTGTCGGGAACGGTTTCCTTTACAAGATGATACGCTGCCTCATGGGAACCATAGAGGCGGCCGGAGCGGGCAAACTTTCTCCCGATGCAGTAAAGCGTATTCTTGAAGCAAAACAGCGTCTTGCTGCTCCGGAAACAGCTCCGCCCAACGGATTATTTCTCATGCAGGTGTTTTACGAACAGGAAAAGCTGGAACAATACCGGACTACCGCCCTGCCGTTCACCCTTTGAGCAGCTGTTCCAGTTCATGAAGCAGGGGGGCCTTGCCGATCGATGAATTGATCCGCTTGACTTCAAGTCCGTCTTTGAAGATCACCATTCTCGGAATGGAAGTTACTTCAAATCTGGCAGCAAACTCCGGACATTTTTCAACATCACATTTTACAAAAGTGACTTCATCCGCAGCTTCTGCGGCAACTTGTTCAATGATCCGGCTCATTGTTTTACAGAAACCGCACCATTCAGCGCGGAAATAGAGCACCGTAACACCTGGAATTACAAGTGCATCTTCACAGTTTTCCGGAAGCAGATCGATTATTTTTGCCATAGCACGACTCCTTTCTCTGATTAAAGCTGATAAGGATAATATACTATGCCGGAGTGAAAAAATCAACTTCTTCCGGCAGAAAAAAAGTCAGCGATGTTTCCGGCAAGTTTTTCTCCCAGTTCCGGACATCTTTCATATATCTGCTGAGCCGATAGTATTTTCAGCACAGCCACAGAACCGAAGGTTTGCAATAAAAGCTGCCGTCTTTTATCTCCGATTCCGGGAATATTTTCCAATACTGAAGATGCCAGCAGTTTTTCCCGGCGGCGGCGGTGACGGGTAATGGAATAACGGTGAGTTTCGTCCCGTACACTCTGAAGCAGACGCAACGCCGGATCATGACGGGAAAGTATCACCGGTTCCGATCTGCCGGGAAGAAATATTTCTTCATTCTTTTCCGCCAGTCCCAATACCGGGATCACCGGGCAATTCAATTCATAAAGCACCGAAACGGCAGCATTGAGCTGTCCTTTGCCGCCATCGATCAGCAGCAGATCACAAAGTTCCCCCTTCGCTGCAAGCAGGCGGGAAAAATGGCGGCGTACAGCTTCTGCGATCATGCTGAAGTCATCTATCCCCTCCACGCTTCTGATATTGAATGTACGGTAACTTGACCGGTCCGGTTTGCCATCGCGGAACACCACCATCCCGGAAACAGCCAGAGTTCCGAATGTATTGGAAATATCAAATCCGAATATCAATCTGGGAGGAACTGCTAATTTCAATCTTTCCTGCAGAGCCTCCACGGCAGCCATTCCGGAAGGGACTCCCGGCAATTCCGGGTTTTCAAAAGCACGGTTTTTTCTGGAAAATACGGTTCTCAGATTTGAAATGATCTCACGATATCTGGCAGCCTGTTCAAATTTCTGTTCTGCGGCAAAAGCACGCATTTTTTCTTCAAGTTCAGCTTCAAGCTCACCGATATTGCCGTTGAGGACTTCAAGCGCGGACTCCAGCAATTTACCGTATTCCTCCTCGGTAACACAGCCCCGGCAGGGAGCGGAACAATCTTTCATTATCCGTTTAAGACAGCGTTTGCAGCTTTCTTCGTCAGGATTTTCATCTTTGCAAGCCCGGAGTTTGAATCTGGCCAGCAGATATTCCAAAGTGCTTTTCAGGGCCGTACCGTGAGGGAAAGGACCGAAATAACGGGCATTGTCCCCGGCTTTGAAACGGGCACAGCGCAAAGTCGGGAATTTCTCATTCATATCCAGCTTCAAAAGCAGATAGCGTTTATCATCACGCATCAGAATATTGTAGCGCGGGGCATAAGCCTTGATAAGTCTGGATTCAAGGATCAACGCTTCATCGTTGCTGCGGACGACTTCATAGTTCCAATCGGCAATACTGTTGATAAGTGAACGGAGTTTCGGATCTCCGTTCCGGCTTCGGGCCGGTTGAAAATAATTCCCCAGGCGGCGGCGCAAATTCACCGCCTTGCCCACATATATGACATTTCCGAAGCGATCACGGAAAACATACACTCCCGGTTTGGCGGGGATTTCTCCAGGATGATATTCTGAAACTGTCATACAGCACATCCGACTCCGGATATCACTTCCGCAATGCAGGAAGCAGAAAGTTCATGGCTGTACGAAATTCTTTTTCCGGATCAGCAGCCTGGTTGTTGCGCAGCAGATGGCGGAACTTACCTATCAGCGAGCAGAAGACAAACAAAGCAGCTTCCCCCGCATCGTTGTCACGGAACTCGCCGGAAACAATACTGCGCTTTATGATCTTTTCAAGAATATCCAAAGGTCTTGGTCTGGATGAAATGGGAGCCAATGGATTGTAACGCAGATATTCCATTCTCAAATAACGGTAATAATTGAAATCGTCGATCATGATACGGACAAAAATACCCAATTGTTTTTCCGCAGAAAGTTCTGGCAATATGGTGCGTTCCATAAGTTCCACCATGTTTTTACGGCGTGTTTCCATGACTGCGGCAATCAGTTCAGCTTTATCCTGAAAATAATTATAGATCGTCCCTTTGGCGACACCGAGTTTTTCAGCCAGATGCTCCATCGAAACATCGCCGTCTGCCGCAAACATTTCCGTAAATGTATTACAGATCCGTTCCCGCATCATTGCGGTGTGCTGTTCTCGATTTTCCGGTGATAAACGGGACATGTTCCTCTATTCCTGCCATGTTGGGATGATAATATAATCAGTTCTGTATAAATTTATCATAAAAATGGAAAAATTCAAGTTATTATCGCAAATTTTCATTTGAAATAACTTTAATTTTATGCTTATTTACATTTGCTGTCAATAAACAGAAGGTTCATATATCTGTATTATGATCGATCCGGAATGGATCAGCGGAATCCGTGGAAATCCTTTTATTGCGGAAATCCGGTGTGCAGCCGATCGGATGCCCGCATCCGGGAATCTTCTGGAGAAAGTATCGGAAAATTGTCTTTTATACCTGATATTGCATAAAATTTTAAAAACAGGACTGGAAATAACAGATACCGTGTGCTATATTATACATGTAACGGCGATTGCAGTAGTCTGTTGTTGACAACAGAAAAAAGAAAATTTGAAATTTTTTCAAAATTATATTTGCAATTTGGCAGAAACGGTATTATATTAAGGAATCGTCGGTATAATTGATGATAACGGCGGGTTGATAGCTCAGTCGGTAGAGCATCGCCCTTTTAAGGCGGTGGTCCCGGGTTCGAGTCCCGGTCAACCCACCATTTTTTTGGATGTGTAACACGAAGGATTCGGTAAAATGAGTAAAGTCTGCGCACTCTGCGGCAAGGTCCGCGGCAACGGCGGTTGCATCACCCGGCGCGGTCTGGCGAAGAAGGCAGGCGGCATCGGTATGCATGTGGTGAAGAATGTGAAGCGTACCTTTGAAGTCAATCTTCAGAATGTGAAGATCGTCGAGAACGGTACAGTCAAAACCGTGAAGCTCTGCACCAGCTGCATTCGCACCGGAAATTTCCAGAAGGCGTAATCCGCCGAAATTCGGAATACTTCGGAAAGATGGCGGGTTCCTTTTGGAAGGAACTCGCCTTTTTGTTTTTTTCAAAAAAGCAGTTGCGCCGACAAGATTCTTTCAACCAACTGCTTGATCTTCGGAGATGAATACAATGCTTGGTTTGGGTGATGCATTTGTGCTGGCCGCAGTTGCCGGCAATGTGCTTATAACTGCGGTATGCGTGATATTCGGTGCCCTGACATGGAACTCCGGCGCAGGAGATAACAACAAATGAACTGTCTTGCGTCATCTCTGTTGTTTCCGGCCGCAGCTTCCGGCATGAACACCTGGGTCCTCGGAATACTTATCCTGATTTATGTCTGCATCATAGGCTATCTCGGATTCCGCGGATTCAAAAAAACCAAAAATCACAAAGATTATCTGGTCGCAGGACGGGAAACTCATCCATTCGTTATGGCAATGAGCTACGGCGCAGCCTTCATCAGTACTTCTGCTCTGGTAGGTTTCGGCGGTATAGCCGGACAATTCGGAATGGGATTGCTGTGGCTGGTCTTTATGAATATCGCATTTGGTATATTCATCGCCTTTATCTGGTTCGGCAGACGCACCAGAGCGATGGGGGTCGAACTTGGAGTCGCCACATTTCCTGAATTCATAGGTAAGCGATTTCACTCCAACGGCTTGCGTTTGCTGATCGGGGCGATAATCTGTATATTCATTCCCCTTTACTCCAGCGTTGTGCTTATAGGCGGAGCGAGATTTCTGCAGGAAGTCATGATGATCCCCTATCATTGGGCTCTGGGGATCTTTGCTGCAGTAGTAGCCATTTATGTCATCTTCGGCGGCCTGAAAGGAGTCATGTATATCGATGCTCTGATGGGAACCGTCATGATCGGCGGCATGCTCCTGCTGCTGATACTTTGTTATGTGAAACTCGGAGGCGTGATCCCGGCTCATCAGGCTTTGACCGATATGGCTCCCCTGGACAAAGAACGGATGCCCGAAGCGTACGCTCTCGGTCATCGCGGCTGGACGGTCATGCCTGCATTCAACTCAGTATGGTGGTGGACGCTGGTTTCCAGTTTGATGCTGGGAGTTGGTATCGGTGCTCTCGCCCAACCTCAGCTGGCAGTCCGGTTCATGACAGTAAAAAGCACCAGAGAACTCAATCGAGCCGTACTCATCGGAGCTGT
>JAFVRT010000199.1 GCA_017504125.1 Lentisphaeria bacterium | reverse complement strand
GGGGAGGGCGTTTCAGATGAGAAACCGTTTACGCCGGGAACAGGGATCCGCATTACTGGCGGTACTTGTGCTGATTTTTACCGGGGGACTTATTACCGCTTTGATGATGGCAATAGGGAATACAGGAACATTTGAAGTTGCTTCCCATGTGGAACAGCAGCGTTCCATGTTCATTGCCGAAGGGGTGGCTCAGCGGGTGCAGTGGTTGATTTCAGCCGACCGCTATCTGCATGGCAGTGAAACTCTGGGGGAAACTGATTATGAGGAGTTTGATTATGACAGATTCCTCGGTGACGGTGTTCCGCATATCATAGATTACTACGGCCGTCAGGTCAAGGTCGTGATCGAAGATGCCCGGCAGGGACAGCGGATGGATGGGAGTCAGTTCCGCAGAAGTCTTGATACATTGAAGGTCGGAATGGAAGATGATGAAGACTTTTTTGAACTGGTCGATAACCTGAAAGACAAGATAACTGATTATGTGGATACCAATGATGATGTTTCCAACGAGGGATTGGAAGACAGCGACTATGAAGCATTGGAAATGAAGCCGCTGCCGAGAAATGGCAATATTCAGTTTCGTGAGGAACTGCTTTATATCCCCGGATTCCGGGATCTGTTTCCGGTGGATAAAGACGGTTTGCTTTCATCGGTGAGGCTGATAACTCCTGAAAATACAGTTACCATTTCCGGAAATCCTAACCTGCTCACCGCTACCCGGCAGCAGATCATGAACTACTGCAATATAACTGAAGAAGATGAACTTGATGCTGTTATGGATGCCATAAAAGAATGGAAAAATGAACGGGTCATGCTGAGTGAAGGTTCACTTGATCCGCTGCTGCTCGGCAGACTCAATAATCTGCCCCGCCGGGAAAGCGGAGTATATACAATAAAAGTCAGTACCGCCGATGAGGATCCGCGGCCGTTCAAACGCCTGATATTTACGATACAGGCTTCTCCTGTCGCCGGTCCTTCGGATAAGATAATTCAATACTTGCAATGGATGTTTTATTGATAAAATGAAATTCTGCCGGAAAAGTCTGATAATAATAATGCTCGGAGTATTGTGCTTTGCTCCTGCCGGAAGCGTGAAGCTGAACGCCATGGATCCTGTAACTATTGCAATACTTGCTCCTGTCGCCATAAAGGCTGCTGAAGTTATGATGCCCTATGTCCTTCAGGGATTGAAAAATGCCGGTATCCATCTGGTGAAAATGGGACTGGATCTGGCGGGAATACTGAAACTTCCTTTGGGGGTGATCCAATCTACTCTGGGAGCTCCGGTGGGTATGTTTCAAGACGGCTTGCGGAATATGGTTGACGGTGTACTGGCTCCGCTGCAATTGGTGTGGCATACCCTGACTTTTCCTTTTGCCATATTCGGATACGCTACCTGAAATTGGCTTCAGAAAAAGTATTTTACCGGATTTTTTGCCAAGACTTCACTTATATATTGTTCAAGCGCATTTTTCAGCATCATTCCCGAAAGCATTTCCCGGATATATGGCGCGCTTTCATGCAATGGAATGGCTGTCCTGCTGCCTTTGGAGATCATTTTTATCATGTAGATCCCGGAACCGGTGGGAACGGCTCTGGTTTCTCCTTCTTTCATGTTTTTTACTGCAGCGGTCAACTCCGGACGATCTTTGCCGCCGGAACTCCGGATCATGCCTGCCGGATCAAATTGTCCGGCTAAAGCATCAAATTCCTCCCCCTGCCGCATGCGCGAGAGTATGACAGCAGCATTTTTACGGCCCTTTTCATCGTTATTGCCTGCCCGGAAAATGCCGAACTTGCTGTCGGTTGCGATATGGAATTTTTCCCGGTTGAGATCATAATGGCGGCTTATATCAGCCATTGAAGGTTCAACTGCAGCCGGGGCGGCTGCATAAAAAGTGAAATATAAAGCGGACCGCAGTTGAAAATCGCTTTTTTTTATCTGGGATTCCAAACTTTTCCGGAATGTTTCAGGAAAGTTTCCTCCGCATTGCACTTTTCTGAAATCAATATAGCGTCTGGCTGTATTTTCATCAGGAGCAATTGCGCTCAGGGACAAAAGCTGGCGGATCACAGTAATGTAAATTTCGGTATCGATCAGTTTTTTCAGCTGTTTGCGCCGTTCTGCAGGATCATTTGGCAGACGGAAATTTTTGAACCGTTCTTTTTTTATTTCGGTCTTGCCGAAAACAGCTACTGTATCAGGCAGAACTTCTGCCGCAGATAAACAAAGATGTATGCAGCTTAAAAAAATAAAAAGGGAGTGTTTCACTTGTCGTCGAAACTCCTGATGGGAACTTTGACAGTAGTGTGTTTTGGGCCGTAGTTATCTTTGCCCCACCGGTCGATACTTTTCCGGTAATCAGCAAAAAATTTCTTCAAACGCGGAGAATCGATACCGCTGAGATTGGTTCTTGCCGCGATAAGTGCTGAATTCATAGCCGCCGGGTTGGGGGCTGAACGAATAGCAATGAAAAGTTTTTCCGCATGACGGAGTTTACGCAGACGGTCATACTGTTTATGAAGTTCCCGGTTGTTCGGGAAACGGCGCAAGCCGTCACGGATAACCTGGATCGCGGAATCAAGGTTTCCGGAATTCAGGTGTTGTTGAGCCGCGGCTATACAGCCGTTTGCCTGCTGAATGGCTACGAGATCCAGCAAAAAATAGTTGCGCTTGTCAAAGGCGTAAAGTTTTTCTCCCTGAACTGCGGCAGCTTCGCCGTCGGAATTTCTCAAGCTGCGGAAAAAACGCACGACCAGATCGTTACGCTCCACCGGCGGCGGCGGAACTTCTCTGCTGCATCCCGCTGCCAGATAGAGCAAGACCGGAAACAAAAGAAAAAAACTGCGCATACTGGATCCCTCGAAAATTCAATATTGTATCTGTTATAAGATATACCGTAAAACACTTTTTTTCAAATTGCAAAGGCATAAAAAAGCACATCTTATGGATAAAAGAAGGTTTTTATGGGTATTGGTACTTGAAAAAAAGGCACAATTGTGCTAACTT
>JAFVRT010000198.1 GCA_017504125.1 Lentisphaeria bacterium | reverse complement strand
GATTGCCGCCAAAGGCGCAAGCGGAACTTTTCTGACTCTCCCGGAGGGACTTCCCACCTCAAGTGATGTTGCCAACATGTCGGTATTGGGATTCCGCCCTGAAATAAACTATCCGGGTCGCGGGCCTATCGAATGTGCCAGTCAGGGAATAGAACTGGGGCCGGATGATGTGGCATTCAGATGCAATCTGGTCTATGCTTCAGAAGACGGGATCCTGCGGGATTACTCCGCCGGACATATCGAAAATGATGTTGCGGCAGCCTTGATCCGCGATCTCCAGAAAAACTTCGGCAGTGCAGAAGTAACATTCCACGCCGGAGTCAGCTATAGAAATCTGCTGGTACTCCACGGCAAACGCTTTTCTGCGGCCGTGAATTACTTCAAGCCGGATTCCTCCACCGACATGCCCCTTGCAGAGCTCAAATCATCACCGGCGGATGATTCTGAAGAAGCTGCAGAAACTGTAAAGTTTCTCCATGATCTTGAAGAACGCTGCGCGGCATTCCTGGCAAAACACGAACTGAACAAAGGCAAAAGTGCTCCTGCCAACCGTATATGGCCATGGAGTCCCGGCAAAAAACCGGCGATCCCGCCTTTTGCGGAACTTTATCAGGGAAGGAAAGGCTTCATCATCAGTGCGGTCGATGTGATAAAGGGACTCGGACGCTGTACCGGCATGAAAGTAGTCGATATTCCGGGCGCGACCGGATTTGTTGATACTGCTTATGACGAAAAAGTCAAAGCGGCCCTCAAAGCAATTGAGGAATATGACCTTGTATATCTTCATGTTGAAGCAGTTGACGAATGTTCCCACATGGGTGATCTCAAACTGAAACTTCAGGCAATAAGTGATTTTGATGCCAAAGTTGTCCGTCCGGTATTGAAAGCATTGACCAGCCGTTCTGACATCAACTTTGCCGTATTGCCGGATCATCCGGTCCCGGTAAAATTGCGTCAGCACACCACGACTCCCGTTCCGCTGGCGATCTGCGGTCCTGCTGTTGCAGTACCGGACGGCATAAACTGTTACAGCGAAACTCTCGCCCCTTCCGGAAGTCTTGGAGCTCTCAATACCGATCAGCTGGTCAAAAAACTCCTGGGATTGGATTGAATATCCATGGCCAGAAGTGCGTTGCAAAAAGCCATGGATCTGCTTGCACTCCGCCCGTTGACGGAGTTTGAGCTGCACAGAAAACTTGAGTCTTCCGGAAATTTTCACTCCGGAGAAGTGGATGAAGCGATCCGGATCTGTCGTGACCGGGGATATCTCAACGATCCGCTTCTGGCAGAAGATGCGGTCCGGTTTCTCAACTCATGCAGCCGCGGTCGGGGAGTCATAAGACAGAAACTGCGGGCGCGCGGAGTGGATCAGGAAATCCTCGATGCGGCATTGGAGCAACTTGCTCCGGAAGATGAAGAAGAAGCTGCCCGTAATGCTGCGGCCGGAAAATTACGGCTGCTTGTCAGAGAAAAGGATCTCCGTAAAAAACGGGAAAAACTTTTCCGCTTCATGATTTCCAGAGGATTTTCGCCGGATCTTGCCGGACGGATGGTCAAAGAAATGCTGTCAGAAAATTCTCCGGACGGAAATGATATTTTCTGATCAAATATTCCGTTACACCGGGATTGACAATTGCCGCGATGTCGTGTATATTATTATACGGTCATTTTGGGGAAGGAAGCATGAAAAATTTAAGATTGAAATATACAGCAAATTTCAAGCGTGATTATGTGGCCGGAGCCGCTGTCGCGATGTTTTTTATGATCGTGATCTCAGAACTCTTTCTGGCCGTCTGGCTTCCGCTTTACATGCGCCGGGAATCCGCTCTCGCAACGAAAGCGCGCCGTCTGCATTTGATCGAATCCTTTGATGCAGTACGCAACCAGATGAGACGGGTCACGCCGAAAGACAGAACAGCAAAAGCCGAAATGGCCTTGCTTATGTGGAATACCGATCTTATGGCAGATTATCTGCGGGAATATGCTCAATATCTTTCATCAGAAGATGTTGCAGCATTACAACAGCAGTTGAATGAATTCAGTGCAGCCGCCAATTATTTGATGCGCGGTAAACCTTATTCCAGAGAACAGAAACTTGATTGTACTCCTTTTTTGGAGCAGATAATGAAAAAAAGCGGGGTTGGCAATGTACGATAAAATTTTTTCAGCCTTTAATTCCGGCCGGATCGCCGTTATCGGCGATTTGATGCTCGATGTCTATTTATGGGGGCAGGTAAGCAGAATATCCCCTGAAGCACCGGTCCCTATCGTTAATCTGCAGAGCCGGGAAGCCAGGCTCGGCGGAGCTGCCAATGTCATGCGTAATCTCGGCACATTAGGCGCGGGGAAAGTTTATGCTTTCGGCGCAACAGGTGATGATCTTCCCGGCAGGGAAATTCTTTCATTGCTCAAAGATTCCGGGTTCGATACTGCCGGTGTAGTGGTCGATTCATGCCGTCCTACGACTGAAAAACGCCGGGTGATGGCAGGCGGTCAGCAAATGCTGCGTGAAGATATGGAAGATACTTCCCCGCTCGATGACAAATTCCGTCATCAAATGATCGCACCGCTTATCGATCTCATCCGCAAAAAAGAAGTCGATGCCGTGATTTTTGAGGACTACGCCAAAGGTGTTCTCAGTTCATGGATGCTTGAGGAAGTACTGTACGAAACCCGAAAATCCGGGATCCCTACCGCTCTCGATCCCAAACCGGGCAACCTCACCCCGGTCCGTCACCTTACTGCCATAAAGCCCAACCGGCCGGAAGCCTTTGCTCTGGCAGGAATGTCTGATCCCGGTCCGGAAGGAAAGCCGGAAAACGACCCTGCGCTCCGCCGCGCCGCTGAGATCATTGAAAATGAATGGCAGCCGGATTATCTGCTGCTTTCTCTGGCAGCTCAGGGACTCGGTATATTCAGGGATCACCAATGGCACAAACTTATTCCCACCCGCGCCAGAGAAGTTTTTGATGTTTCCGGTGCCGGTGATACAGTAACGGCCACCTTTGTCCTCTCAAGTGCCTGCGGAGCAGATGTGGTTCAGGCGGCAGAGATCGCCAATTGTGCCGCAGGCGTCGTGGTGGGCAAGGTCGGAACCGCGCCGATCATCAAAGATGAACTTATTTCCGCTTGGAAAGGAATGAATAAATGAAAAATGTCCGTACCGCAGTAATAATCCCGGCCCGTTATGCCAGCAGCCGTTTTCCCGGCAAACCGCTGGCTCTCCTTGCGGGCAAACCTATGATCCAGCATGTCTGGGAAAAAGCCATTGCATCATCTGCCGATGCCGTTGCCGTTGCCACCGATGACGAGCGCATTGCCGCTGCAGTTGAAAAGTTCGGAGGCATGGCCATAATGACTTCTCCGGATCATCCCTCCGGAACTGACCGGATAGCCGAAGCGGCTTCCAGATTCAGCGGAGTGGAAACAGTTATAAACATCCAGGGCGATGAGCCTCTCATCCCGACTGAATTGGTGGATAAACTCATCGTCCTCATGAATTCCGACCGTTCTCTTGACATGGCGACCGTCGCAGTTCCGGCAGACCGCAGCAAGATGACAGAAAACAATGTGAAAGTAGTTTTCGGAACTTCCAATCAGGCTCTTTACTTCAGCCGTTCAGAGATCCCCTTTGTCCGTAAGGGCGGGGAGGATCCCGGTTGTTATCTCCATTGGGGTATTTACGCTTACCGCAAAGACATTCTCGACCGTTTTGTCCAGCTTCCTCCCGGAAAACTGGAAAACTCTGAAAAACTGGAACAGCTCAGAGCTTTGGAAAACGGTATAAATATTCATGTAGTCACCACCACCTTGACCACTATCGGTGTTGACACTCCGGAAGATCTCGTCAAGGCAGAAGCCTTATTGAAAGGAAAATTATGAACAGCGTAAAAGTAAATGACGATCTCATTATAGGTGCATCAAAGCTCACTTTGATCGGAGGTCCGTGTACTGCAGAAGGTGTGGATCTCTGCTGTGAAGTTGCCGGATTTCTTAAAGAATTGTGTCAAAAGCTGGATATTCAATATATTT
>JAFVRT010000197.1 GCA_017504125.1 Lentisphaeria bacterium | reverse complement strand
TTTTGAGGAAAGTTTTTTCCTTCTCCCCCCTGCCCCCCCCTCATCCTTTTTCAAACCTTTTTGAGTTGCGTTTTTTGTTTTTGACTCACGCAAAAACAAAAAACGGAGCTTAAAAGAGTTTGGCTTTGTGTTGCCTTACGGCTTTGTGTTGCCTTACGGCTTTGTGTTGCCTTACGGCTTTGTATTGCCTTACGGCTTTGTATTGCCTTACGGCTTTGTACTGCCTTACGGCTTATTTTATGGATTTGAGATTTTTTTATTATAGAGAGGTTTTATTATGGCACTTTGGGGCGGCAGATTCAGCGGGGAAACCCGTGGTGAAGTGGCTAAATTTTCGGAGTCTATTTCTTTCGATCAAAGACTTTACAAGCATGATATCGCAGGCAGTATTGCACATGTTACGATGCTTGCCAAACAGGGAATAATCCCGGAAAGCTCCGCCGAAGCGATCCGCAATGAATTGAAAAATATTCTCGGCCGTATCGAAGCCGGAGATTTTGCATACGATATCTCCCTCGAAGATATCCACATGCACATCGAAAGTGCCCTTATCGGTGTCCTCGGAGATGAAGGGGCTCGTGTCCACTCCGGCAGAAGCCGAAACGATCAGGTGGCTCTCGATGTGCGGCTTTACCTGCGGGATACCGCCGAAACGATTATCAGCGGCATAAGAGATCTGCAGCGGGCTCTGGTGGAAAAAGCCGCTGAAAATCCGGAACAGATCATGCCGGGGTTTACCCATTTGCAGCACGCTCAGGTGGTGCTTTTTGCTCATCACATGCTGGCTTATGTGGAAATGTTCGACCGCGATGCAGCCCGTCTGGCCGATTGCCGCAAGCGGTTCAATTACTCGCCCCTGGGCTCAGGAGCCATTGCCGGTTCCACATTGCCCCTCGACCGGGAATATGTGGCTGAACTTTTGAACTTCGACGGCGTTACACGCAACAGCATGGATGCTGTGGCAGACAGGGATTTCATGATCGAATTTCTTTCTGCTCTGGCGATCTTCGGCGTACACTGTTCCAGACTTTCGGAAGACCTGATACTCTGGTGCGGTCAGGAATTCGACTTCATCGAACTTGATGATGCCTTCTGTACAGGTTCAAGCCTGATGCCGCAGAAAAAGAATCCTGATGTTTGCGAACTTACACGCGGTAAGACCGCGCGTTTCACCGCTGCACTCAATGCGCTGCTCACCATGTGCAAAGGACTGCCGCTCACCTATAACCGGGATCTGCAGGAAGATAAAGTGGCTCTCTTTGATGCCATCGATACCGCGCTGCAGATACTTGCAGTCTATCCGCCCATGATCGCAACTATGAAACTCAAAGGCGAAAATATGGAAAAAGCGGCCGCAGATCCGGCCCTTATGGCTACCGATCTGGCTGAAGCTCTGGTTGGATTGGGAGTTCCGTTCCGTACTGCCCATCACCGGGTGGGATCGCTGGTGAAGTACTGCAAAGAAAAGGGAAAGGCCCTGGATGAACTTTCGCTCGAAGAAATGCAGATCACCATTCCTGAAGCTACGGCGGATTTCCCTGCCATGTTTGATCCCAGAGCCAGCGTTGCCAAGCGTAAAGTAACCGGTGGAACCGGATTTGAACCGGTTGCCGCTCAACTGAAGTTCTGGCAGCAGCAGCTTGCCTGACAACAGTATTATATTTCCGCCTTTCTGATGCCGGAAAGGCGGAAAAAGAAATACCATGAAAAAATATATCGCTTCTGAATTTTGTACTTCCATGAGATCTCTGATGAGATCATGGTGTTATGTGCGTGAGGATTTTGCCGTAAAATTTGAGGAACTTTACGAAACAGGTTTTTTCGATGAAAACGGACCTGCGGAGCATATATGGGAAACTAAAAGCAAATTTGTGCTCAAAGTTCCTGTCGCTGAAAATAAATTTGCGGTTTACAAATCTTACCGGCGCATTTCCAAACCGGCAAAATTCATACTCCGTCCTTCTCCGTGCGGTTTTGAAGCGGAAAATTATCAGTTGATAAAAAAATGCGGGATCCCGGTTCCGGAGCTTTCAGCTGTCGGAGATGTCAGAAGGAATTTCAGACTGAAAACCGCTTTTCTGGTTACGGAGTTTGCGGAAAATTTCCGCGACGGACGGGATTTTTTATCCGGAGGCATCAGAAACGGCGATAAGGAACTCAAAGATGAATTCATCTGCGGACATCTTGAATTGCTGGCCAGATGCCATGATGCCGGAATACTCCACCGGGGATTCACTCCGGCAAATCTGCTTTACAAATTACGCAGCGCGCCGGATGAAAAAGGCAGACAACTGGAACTCATGTGGATCGATGTTGCCAGCTGCCGCCGCCGGCCGATGTTTCTGCTGAACAGTATGTGTTTACAGGATCTGGAGCAGTTATTCAGCTACTTTGACTTTTCTCAGGAAGAAAAACAGAAGTTTACTGCTTTTTACCGTTCCTGCCGTCAAAGGTGAGATCATTGTCAGGAAAGTACCTTTTCTGAACAGGAAAAACTCCGGAGTTCAAGACCGCGTTTCCGGCAGAAATCCCGGAGATGCTGCAGATTTTCCGGAGCGATATCATCAATAGTGACCAGAATGATATCAAAAGGTTTGAATTCGAAGATCTGTTCCAGATTCTCCACCGTACCCAGTACATTGAAACCGTAGACATTCAGCCCCTTCAAGGCCTTGTTGTCATCCATGATCCCAATGATTTTTACCGGATTACTGTCCAGCTTGAATCCGCAGAATTGACGGGTGATATATATACGACACATCATTCCACCTCCGTAGATCAGTACTTTTCTCAAATCGGAGTGTTTACCCTGATTGCGGATGAAAAGCTGGCGGAAGCCGAAACTTTCGTAATAGTGCAGCAGAAAACGCTCCGCTACAATGAAAGCTCCTGCCAGAAGTGTAAAGACCATGTCAAATCCGAAAATCTGCCACATTTCACTTCTGGGCATGTTGAAACTGTAAACACAGATAATACTGGTGAGTATATAACCGGAAACACCCGCAATGAAAAGCAGACGGAGCAATTTGTAATATTGAACTATTCCGGCACGCAGCCAGAATGTCCTGTAGATCCCGGAACAGCAGAAGCAGACAACAAAAGGGGCCATATGAGAAAGAAGCCACAGCGGCTGTCCCGGAGCAGGCAGAAAGTTTTTACAGACAGCTGTACAGATCCAGAAGGCGGAAAAGATCAAAACCGTGTCGATGAGCGGATGAAGTGCTGTAAAAATAAAATTACGGTGAGGATATCTGACCCCCTGAACCACGCTGGTCAGAGTATCAAATACTTCAATACTGGAATAACGGATCATTACAAACAGGGCAATAAGGAACAGCACGAAAAACAACGCCGGAATACGGGAGCCCATGAAAAAACAGGCAAAAGCGAAAAGAGAAAGCAGAAGTGACAGGCTGTACATGATACATGCCGCTTTGCGGGTCGTACCTGTTTCTCTGAGGATCCGGTGGTGCAGATGATCATGATCACCGCGCATGATACTGCTGTCCTGTTCCTTCTTGATATACCGGCGGAAGAATCTTCGCCATACTGCCAGTATAACATCAAAAATCGGTACTCCGACAGCGGCAAGGGGAATCAGCAATGAAGTCATGGCCACCGATTTGGTGGAGTACTGCATACTGACATAGGCAAAGAAAAGACCGAGAAACATGCTCCCGGTATCGCCCATGAAAATCTTGGCCGGAGCAAAATTATAGCGGAGAAATCCCAGCGTACAGCCGCAGAATACCAGAAGGATGATGCCCATGGAACCGGTATTGCCGGCCAGCATGCTCCACACAGCAAGAAGCAACGATGATATTGCTGCCAAACCCGCTGCCACACCGTCAAGGCCGTCTATCAGATTGAAAGCGTTGATGATGATCACGCACCAGAATACCGTGAATATTATGGAAAGAAACGCCGGCAGCGGATAACCGAAAAACAGAGAAATACCCGCTCCTTCAAAGTAAATAAGTACACCGATCGCGACTTGAGCGATCAATTTCAGCCAGCTGGAGAGTTCAAAACGGTCATCCAGAAGTCCTACCGCCAGAATGATCCCGGCCGGCGGCAGGAATTTGCAGAAAAAGTTCCAGAAATCCTGATAAAAATCAACCCTGAAGCCCTTCAGAAAAAACGAAAACATCAGCATCGTGATGAAAAAGGAAAGCCAGATCGCAATGCCGCCGCCTCTGGGAACGATCCCTTCGTGCTGATGTCTGCCGCGCGGGATATCCACAAAACCGAACCGGGGCAGAAAAAATATCAGCAGTTTGGTGAAAAAAAGCGACAACACAAGTCCGAGTACCGGATAAGGCAAATACAGAGCGCAATTCTGCAATATTTTTTCAAGCATAAAATTACCTGCAAGTAGATCTGTCTGTTGAAACTTCCCATAATATAGCATATCGCCGGAAAAATTTCAAGCAGAACGCTTCAAACACCAGAGAATGTCTTTTCTGACAGGGGCTTTATTTTTTTGCTGCAGCAGGTTTATACCGCGCGACGATGAATTCCCGCTTTTTGTGTTTGGTGGTATAATAGCGGGCGGCGATCTGCCAGGAACCGTGATCCGGTGAAAGTTTCATCGAATCGCTTGTGGGAAGCACATCACCTTTATTCAAAAAGAAAAACACATAGTGTTCGCCGGGAACATTTTTCAATTCTTTGACGATCTTGCTCACATACGACAGCGCAGGAACTGTTTCGTCATCGGCATTGATGACCTTTACTTCAGATATTTTCCGGTTGATATACCAGCAAATACGTTTGTATTCAAACATGGCAATATAGATCCTGCCTTCCCCCTGCCGGTGTTTCAGATAATAATCTGCGGCTTTTATCCGGTAGTTGCTGTAGGGATCTATTCTGAAAGTTTTGCAAAGGAATCCGGCAGTAAGACCGGCCAGCACGATAACAGGGATAAGTTTCAGCAAAAGATTTCTATGCGGAAAATCCCATTTCAATTTCTTGAAAAGCCAACGGAAAAAAAACGGACTTTTCAAACTGAAACAAGCGCAGAAGATCAGTGTGGGATAAATAAGAAACGCCGCATATCTGGCTGAAAGCATGACCTGGTGACAGAGAGTCCGCCAGCCGGCCATGAAAATCACTCCTCCGGCAAACATCCAGAACAGGGTCTTGTTTTTCTTTCTGAAAAAGAAAAATGCCATAACTGCCCAAATCAGTGTTATGATCCCGACCGGTTCAAATATCATACTGGGAATAGTACGGAAAAAGTAGATAAACATGATCATTTACCTCCTGTTTCATCGGCCGGGAGAAGTCCTACTGCCTGTAACTTTTCTCCGAAATAATAACGGTAATGAGCGCATACATCATTATAACCGGAAACGATAAAGAAAAGTATCAGGACAGAGAAAAACGCACATGTGAAACTCAATCCGTAGCCGATACTCTGTTTCCATGAAAAACAGCGGACAGCGGCAAAGACCGTCAAGGTGCAGAAAACGATGAGAATTATTTCCAGCGTTTCATACCTTGTGGCAAGCGAAAGAGCGGTAAAAGCTCCTGCTGCCGCCAGAAGATACCATTTTTTTCTGCGAAACCCGGCAATGGCCAGCCATACGGCTGCACCGGCGAAGAAAAGATATGGCACATCGCGCTGGACTTCATGGGAAAGTGCGTTTATACTGGAATGAAAAGCCATCAGAGCTGCGGCAAAAAGGGAAATTTTCCGGCTGCATGTACTTTCCATGGCGATACCATAGATTATGACCGTCAGCAGCGATCCCGAAACAAGATTGAGCCAGACACCGGCATGTTCGGGCCCCAGCCCCAGAGTCATTACTGCTCTGACAAGACAATAAAACATGGGCGGAATAAAACTCTGTGGCATGATCCCGGATTCCTGCCAATCACGGATATTGTGAAGATAAAAAGATGCATCCCGGCTTATCATGGGATCGACACGCCAGAGGATGAATTTGATCCCCAGACTCAAAAGTACAATGAACAACAATGTCCATGCCGGATTTTCACAGCACCACCGCGTTGTTTTCTGCATCACAGAGATTATTTTTTTCATACATTCCTTTAAATATTTCAATTAAAAAGTTTTTTTAATCTTGCTTTTATCAGATCGTATATCTTGCCGCCGTAGCGGAGACTCAGAAAAAATACATTGGTATGGCAGCCATTCTGCTTGAAGGCTCTGAGGTGTTCTTTCATTATCCGGAAATGCACTTTGAAAGAACTGGTACTCGCTCCTCCCATGCGCATGGTAACAAAGGTTTCCGGGATATATGAAGTTTTTATTCTGTGAACAAAAATAAAACGCAGCAGCAGTTCAAAATCTGCAGCGATCCGGTAATCCGTGCGGTAAAAACCGAACTTTTCAAACAGTTCTCTCCGGGCATAAAAGGAGGGATGAGCCGGGATAAGTCCCATACGCATTTTCCACCGCCGGAATCCTTTGGAGGAATAATGGCGGACGACGGATCGCGGATCGTTTTGTTTCACATACCTGACATCGGCATATACCGCATCTGTTTCAGGCACAAGAAATCCACGGTTCACCGATTCCAGAACGGTATTGGAGGTAAAAAAATCGTCTGAATTCAAAATCCCCACAACTTCACCGGTTGCCATGCGGATACCCTTATTCATGGCATCGTAAAGTCCGGAATCTTTTTCGCTGATCCAGCGCATTTTTCCGGCGAATTCCGGTTCATATTCTTTGATGATATCAACAGTTCCGTCGCTGGAAAGTCCGTCGACAACGATATACTCGTAGTCATCGTACGATTGAGCAAGTACACTGTCGAAGGTATCGCGTATGGTTGACGCGCTGTTGAATGCAGCTGTTATCAGTGAAATTTTCATTGTATACTTTTACTTTTTACGGATACGGATCTTGATCGCATTGGGGATTTCCCTGTCAGAAATAAGACAGAGATATCCGCCGCCTCCGGCACCGGTAAGTTTCCAGCCGTAAGTGAGATCCCGGTAGGTTTCGATTGCAGATTTTGCTGCCGGAGTAATCATATTGGGGAACATTTCCAGTTGGGCTTCAAATGCGGTACGGGTATTTTCGCCCCATGCTCTGACATCTTTATTCAGGATCGCCTGCCATGCTGCTTCGGTGGCACTGGCAAGTTTTCTGCTGCTTTCCGGATTGACATTCATACCGGAAAAGACATCATAATTATCTTCTCTCTGCGGCAGCTGAACGAGCCAGAGGTTGTTTTCTACGAAGTTGAGTATCTCATCATCGAGGACAGAATCTATGGAAACCGGCCAATATCCGTTATCGTAGTTGAGTTTATTGAGTCCCGGCATCAGGAGTCCAAGTTGATCCTGAGAACCGCTGATGCGTTCAGTTCCGGGAGGATTTTCCACGCAAAAGAGAGTTTTTGCCAGTTGTTCCGGATCGCCGACGGGAATTTCGGACTGCCACAATTCGATAGCTTTTTTGCGGGAACTGGTAGCCATACCGCTGCGGTGGTTGAATTCCATATCGGGCATTATGGAAATGGTGAGGACCGGACCGGGGCAATCTTTATTGACAAAGGGCTGATCCAGCCAGCCGCCGCAGAGTTCCACCCGGTAAGGGATACGGCACTCCTGCCGCAAAGCGGTAGTGGAGCGTTCAGGGAGTCCAGGTGAGGGGATGCGTTTACTGACAACGAGTTCGATATTATGTTTTTTGCAAAACTCCAGTTTGGCTGGGGTGTAGCCATCGGTATTGACAAAGAAGATATCCGGCTTGAGTTCAAGGACTTCTTTTTCAAAGTCCATGATGCCGCTGCCGGAGTTGATCCAGGCGTCTTTGACAAACTTTATCGCCTTGACCATATAGAGTCTTTCGGCATTGTTGTTGATCGTCTTGCGGGCCTTCAAACCCCAGATAGTCTGATCGGAACCGAGTCCTACATAAAGATCACCGTGACTTGCAGCCTCCTCAAAAAAAGCCACATGTCCGGAGTGCAGCATATCATAACACCCTGAAACAAATACTTTTTTAGCCATGATTCACCTCAAATAAAAATATATGCTTTTTCTATTATCAACTCAATGATTTTATAACTTTGCATGGATTTCCTCCGGCAAGCGAATGGGGTGGAATATCCTTCGTTACAATACTTCCGGCAGCGACAACACTTCCCCTGCCGATAGTAACTCCCTTCAGTACAGTTACATTCATACCCAGCCAAACATCATCTTCAATTACAACCGGTACCGTGCAATGCTTCTCTTTGTCTGATGCCGGTGTTCTGCGGATTTCGGCAGCAACTGAATGAAAATCAGTGTCGGAAATCACACAATTTACACCAATGAGAACATTATCACCTATCGTTACGGATTTTTCAGCGACGATTACAGAACTGCTGATACCGCAATTATTACCTAAAATTATTTCACCT
>JAFVRT010000196.1 GCA_017504125.1 Lentisphaeria bacterium | reverse complement strand
ATTTATCTCTTGAAATTCATCAATCGGAAATTGGCGTGGGCAGTTCTTTTACTTACTGTTTCAATACTCTCCGGGTGGGCAATTTGGGAAAACTTGCCGCAGAACCGCTTTATCTATGCGTTGGGAAATGCATATCACAAAGGAATGAGATTAGAATCATTGAAAACTTTTCACAGTTTCAACAACAGTGATGAACTCATTGCCGGGAAATTTTACAGTTCCAAAGAACTGATTTGTGATCAGGCATTGAAAGTTTCACCAAACCGTGCTGTAATATTGAAAAAAGTTGGAGATAATATTTACGAATTTGAAAGCCGCTTTGCTTCCGGCAGAAGGCAGGGTGGGAATTTTGAAAAGATAGAGAAATGGACTGTGGAAAAATGAAACGCTCAGATTTGGGATTAAAGATACTTTCAGTTACCTTGATGGCTTTGTTGATCACGGGACTGCTGCACCGTTTTACTTATTCCGCTTTCTTCATGGCAAAAAAGGGACAAGTTTTCTGGTATAATCCGGATTTGTGGAAACAATATTATGCGTTCCTGCCGGGAAAAATCCTTTGCTTCGCGCTTGCGGTACTGAGCCTTGCCTTGATCATAGAAGCGGTATATTTTATTTTCCGCAGGAGGAAAAAATGAAAAACAAACGCATTTTACAATATCTTGGAATTATGCTGTTTGGTGTATTCGCGTTTTTTATCGGCTTTTACTGCGGAACAGATGATTATAAATCTGATTTGATTGCAGTAAAGCACATTGACGGCAAATACGGTAAAGCATTTTATGGCGTAGAGGTTTTGGGCAAAGATATCGGCAACCGGATAGAGATATATGCAAGAATACACATCGGCGGTGTTGATAAATTTTATTATCACGATTGCGGAAAAATCGGCATCGCTTTTAATTGGCAGGACGCTAAAGAAAAATTCGGAAACATCAGTTTTGATGGTTCTGTCCTTTCGATAGGAAACACCTACTCTATTAAGAAGGAAAAATATGAAAATCACCGGTAAAAAATTATTTTGGGCTTTTTGCGGTTATTGGGCCAATTATAAATGGTAAAAATTGCAGAAAAATAAAATCGCTTCACTTGATAAAAAGAATAAAATGGACTATCCTATCAGGATAGGAATAAAACAGTCCTGATTGACAAGATAATATACGGAATTTTTCAGAATATGGGTAAAACGGTAAAAAGTATAATTTCACATGCCTACAAGGCCTTCAATTGGAAATATCAAAGAACAGAACATCCGGGATATTCTGATGAGCCGGAAATCTGAAGATGAAGTTGTAAGAATGAGAAAATGTCCCGGACAATCCTGTGTAAAAACCTGCATGACCCAAAAAAGTTTCAGAGAGCTTGTTTCGACCTTTTTGAAACTTTCCGGGCATCAGTAACACTTTTTTCGCAGGATATACAAATATATCTGACACCCCGCAGGCTCTTTTATCGGCCTCTGTCCGGAACAGAGCTTTGAAAAATACAAAAAAACATCATGGGCAGAAATTTATCCTTCTGCCCATGACATTTTTATTGATGTTCCGGGATAAGTTTATCTGCTCCGGGCAAAGACCCGGACATAATCTACCAGAAATTCATCTTTGCCGATCCAGTCAAATGCTTCCCGGACCGGTTGGTGATCCTGGTGGCGGTAGCCTTTGACCTCGGTGGAAATCAGAATGAACTCCGGCCGCTTGGAAATGTATTGGGAAATATGGCCGTCTTCAACGCCGTCCACATAAAAAGTGTAACCATTCTCATCCCATTTCATGCCGAAACGATGAAACTCCGTGGGATCGAGCCCCTCCATGCCGCCGACACAGTCCCGCTTCATATCAAGCCCGTAACCGCCGGTAAATGCGTTGTGGGAGGCAATCGTGCCGGATTTGAAACACTCCATGATGTCCAGTTCAGTTCCACTTTCCGCCGGATCAAGACTGGAACCGATAACCGGGGATTGAAGCCAGAAAGCACTCCACCATGCTTCCGGGTGCTGCTGCAGACGGCAGCGGCATTCATAATATCCATAGGTATGGGTAAAAAGGTTTTCTTTGAGTTTGCCGATGTTCCATTGCAAATGATCGTTGCCGAACTTGGTTTGGGTAACGGGTTCGTCCATGAAGTTATATCCCGTCTGCAGCTGGGAACTCACCGGACGGCCATCTTCGAGAAGCAGAGAAAAAACCGCATTGCTTTTACCGTCAAGATGCACACCCCGGTCGGTCCAGGCAGGGTGTTTTTTCCCCATCATCGAAAAACGGTAGTCCCATTTGGTGCGATCAAGTTCGGTACCGTCAAATTCATCATTCCAGATCAGTTTCCAATCGCCGTCCGGCAGGAAACTTGCTTCATGGCCTTCTACTTCAAATTTTTGCATTGCTGAACTCCTTATGATTGATTTTTTTACAGCCGGTGATATATTATATCTCATTCAATTGAAAATAATATATCATGCCATATTTTTTTTTACAAGGTTGATTTTATGCCAAAAAATGTAGAAAAAGTGCCAAAAACCAATCCGGATTTTTTTATTGTGAATGTTCCGGACAAAAGATTTCATTCTTTTGTTCCACGGGTGTCCCATATCGGACATACGATTTCGATCGCAGATACGGAATATACGCTCTATCAGCGTAAAGAACTGGAATTCTGTTTCCGGATCTCAAGTGCGGAAAAATATGCTGTCGATGAAATAGATAATCAGTTTCACCGTAACTCATTCCCGCATCTGTTGATAAAGCGGCCGGGGATCCGGCATCGTTACCGTACACGGTACCCCCGTACCGCATGTTTTGTGATCTATCCGGCTGAAACAATGAAACTCTTTGAACTTGCAGATATCGATCTTTCGCAACCGGGGTATGCCTTTCAATTAACTCCGGAGATCCGCAGTTTACTTGATGAACTGCGGCATTGTGAAAGTCTGATCCATGAACCGGGAATACCTGACCGAATAGACCTTGTCGCGATCCGTTTGATCTCTGCGGTGATCCTGCAAAACAAAAAAAAGGCGCAGCATCTGCCCCAACACGATGCAGTACGGGAAATCGCTTCCTTTATGGAGTGCCATATAAGCGAAGAAATAGATTTCAGAAAACTTGCCGGAGAACGGGGCATGTCTTTACGGAATTTTTTTCGCCGCTGGCGTGAAGTTTATCAGGATCCCCCGGCCCATTATCTGCTGGTGCGCCGCATGGAGTTTGCCAAACGCCTGCTGCTGAGAAGCAATATGGATATTGCTCTGGCCGCAGAAAATACCGGTTTTTCTTCAGCCGGATATTTTATTCAGGCTTTCAAGCGTTATTACGGAGTAACTCCCGCAGCATACCGGCGGCAGCATATCGAATCCAGTTCAGACACCGGATGTTCCGCTAAACCGTCAGAGTGACAAAGGCTTAACGCAGAAATGATAATTGGTGCCATTCTATATAAGCCATTGTTAATCATGCCGCTACGACTTAATTAATTCATTTTCAGGTCGTTCGGATGTAAAAACAGCCTGCTCGATTTGGGTAAAGGCGAGTGGAAAAATCTTCATTACCTGCACCTGCGTAGGATCATGTTGCGGAAGCCGTCCCATAAATTGATTCTTTTTATTCACTTATCTGCAATCCAATTTGTCAAGTGGAAATACATAAGAGAATAATTTATACAACAACATCTTGTCTACCAGAAACATACATAGAATGGCACTAATTAAAAATGCCCCTGTTATACATTGGCAAATGGCAGCTGTAAAAAACTCTCCTGAGAAAATCGACTGTTACGGCAACCCGAATTTATTTTCAATTTATCCTCATTTTTAATTTGCATTTTATCTGAGGATTGGTATATTATACTCCTGTTGCAGGTCATGAGAACTCGTGACTCGCAAGCTTTCTCCTTTTTTGGTCTTTAAACACACACAAAAACAAAAGGCAACGCAGCCGATATGGAAAACTATCCCATCGAATGGAAGAAAAGACTTCAGGTTCCGGAATCCTACCGTTTTCGGAAAACCATTGATCTGGTGCGGAAATATGAATTTGAAAAATTCGACGCTGAACTGTATTTACAGGCGAATGGGCCTGGCACGTTTCAGCGTGTGCTGAAAGTCTTTCCGAAAACATATTCCGCTCCGCTTCCGGCTGTCGCTGTGCCCTTTTACCATCCGGAAGGTATGATTGGCTTTGAACTCGATACTCAGGAGATCCTGCCGAACTTTATTGGTATCACGATGATGGCAGATCTGGCACAGCGCGGATTCATTACCGCTTCTGCCGATGCCTATCATCTCACTTATGTGAAATCCGGTTTGGACTGCGAAGATTTTTCCCGCTGGAAACTCGCCGGCGAAGCACTCACTCGGGATTATCCCGACTGGTGCGGCATGGGCAAACTGCTGGCGGATACCCGGCTGCTGACAGACACGCTGGATTCCGATCCCCGGGTCGATCCTGTCCGGATCGGAATCGCGGGACATTCCCTCGGCGGCAAGATGGCTTTTTACGCAGGCTGTCTGGATCCCCGAATCAAGGCAATCCTCGCCAGTGATTTCGGCATTGGCTGGGATCAGACCAACTGGAACGATGTCTGGTATTGGGGCGGCCGGGTGGAGGAAATGAAGAAAGCCGGACTGGAACACAGTCAGCTTCTGACCATGTCCGGCGGAAAACCCTTCTTCCTGCTGGCGGGGAAATATGATAATGAAGAAAGCCGGGAAATCATGCTTAAGGCGAAAGGTTATGAGTCCCATCCGGAGTATCTGGGTTTCCTGAACCATGCCGCCGGGCATCGTCCTCCGCAGGATGCACTGGCTGCCGGATATGATTTCCTGGAACGGCATTTATAATTGGTGCCATTCTATATAAACCATTGTCAATCATGCCGCTACGACTTAATTAATTCATTTTCAGGTCTTCCGGGGCGTAAAAACAGCCTGCCCGATTTGGGTAAAGGCGAGTGGAAAAATCTTCATTACCTGCACCTGCGTAGGATCATGTTGCGGAAGCCGTCCCATAAATCGATCCTTTTTGCAATCCCAGAATAT
>JAFVRT010000195.1 GCA_017504125.1 Lentisphaeria bacterium | reverse complement strand
GTATCAAGATATTGTGGAGAATACCCGTCGATTTCCTCCCATTTGAGCGTCGCCACATCGCCTTCCCGAAGACCGGTACATAATCCAATGGTAAACATTGCCCGCATCAATGGCGGAGGATCGGCAAAAATCAATTTCAATTCTGCCGGAGTAAAGACTTCCCGATCCATTTGTTTAAGTTCGCCACACCGAATGTGGTAAAATGGATTTTCTGTGATTCCGAATCCCAGATCAGGCAACAACATTTTGAAAACATAGCGGCAGATTTTCAGATATTTATTGATGGTCGCCACGGACACATTGTTTTTCTTATACTTCTTCCCGGCTTTGCCGATGATTCGCTTATAAACTCCATGATCCCGCAAAAAGGCAATGTAGGCGTCCGCGTGTTCCGTCTCCACCTCGGCAAGATGCGTCAAATGATATTTATCCTGAACAAAGAGAACGAAATCTTCCCAATGAGTACGGTTGATTTTTAAGATAATCTCTGTCATCGTTTTCCGCCGTGGCTTGGTCAGGAAGCGTTCAAAAGCATCTTCCAACAAAATAGTAGTGCGTGCGGCAAATTGTTTCAGCTTGGCTTTTTCTTCCAGATATTCCAAGCGGTTATCAATTTCATTGATCTTGCGGAATGGTTCCAAATATTTTCTGGCAGCAGCCTCCGCTTTCCTCAAATCGGTGATCTTCTCTCCTTTTTCGTCTTTTAGGGTGACACTTTTGCGGGTTCCATTTGGCAAGCGATACTGCAAATAATATACGCCGTTACTTTTATAAACACGCCCGGTTCCGTTGGCTCGTCGTTTAGTACCTTTGGTTCTTGGCATAGGCAGAAATCCTCTCTTGGTTCGTTGAAAATAAAAAGGTTTTTCGGGAACATACGCCATCCGTCCCGAAAAACCAAGAGAGAACTTTTTTTGAAAGAGAACGATAACTCAAGTCGTTACATTATACCGAAAACTTCGGTTTTACGCTCAAAAATCTTATTTGCCATTATTTGCCAATTTTGTTGAATAACCACACAAAACCAAGCCAATCCCCCTCAAAACAATATTTTTTTAATCACAATAAAAAACAATAATTATTCCACTTGTAACTTGTTTGTAATCAACATATTTACTGTTGAATCTAAAGTAGAAAGGCAAAAATTTAATGCCCAAATTTGGGCAAAAAAAATGGTCGACCATTTTCGCTTAATTCGGAAAATTCTCCCAAGCTCAAACGGTTGCAGATTAGTAAAAAATGGTTATCTATTCGTTAATCTGCGAAAATATCTCTGTTTTGGACTTTTTATGCAACAGAGAATACTTTTCTGCTCAAGGTCGCATTGGACCTGTCTCAAAAGTCTTTACTACTGCAGCCTCCGCTCCCAAAATTTAATACCGGATATCTGGCGGAACTGGATCATAACGCGGATGTTCAACATTCGCAATACGCAAACCGCCTGTACGGTAAACTCCTGCAGGTGAATCACATTCCATTTTCAACACAGGTGCAAGGCGTCCCTGAAGTTCATCAGGAAGGTCGATTTTCAGTTTGCTGCCATTCTGAACAAACCGCAACTCTCCGATTCCATAAGCAGTGATCCGTTGAACCTTGCCGATAAAACCGGCTATGGTCAAAGTCTTCCGGGGATACATCAGAACATAATAGAGATCGTTGCCTGATGCAGTAAATCTTCCGTGAGGATCCCAGTCGCCGCGTTCGCCGGGTGTCGGGATCGCGGGTGAAAGAGTCAGTTCATCAAACGCATTGATAGCCTCCCAGCCGCCTTCACGCAGCCATTGTCCGACAGCACGGACTATCGCAGAAGATTTTTCAGGAATGGATCCGTCACCGCGGGGACCGATATTCAAAAGAAGATTTCCGCGTTTACTGCCGCATGTCAAAAGCATATCAATAACATCTTCCGGAGATTTCCAGCGGTTATCACCTTCATAATACCCCCAGTGGCTGTTCAGAGTTACGCATGCCTCCCATGGTCGCCACGGTGACGGCGGAGTCAAATGCTGTTCCGGGGTTCCAAAATCCCCGGGCAGACAGTTTCTGCCGTTGAATATAAAATCGCTGTGGATTTTCCGGAGCATGGCATTCATCTTTTCGCCTTGCCAGCCATCTGCATTAAATGGCCACCAGCCGTCATACCAGACAATATCAAAAGGTTTGTATCGTTCTGCAAGTTCTTTCAGACGGGCAAATGTTTTTTTGATAAAAATATCATACTTTTCCTGATCTTCCAACGCATCAACGGCATCGGGGGCATCGTGCCAATTGTTCAAACTGTGATAAAGCCCGATCTTCAAACCGTGTTTCCGTGCAGAATCAACTATTTCACGGACAAAGTCCCTGCCGCAGTAGTTCCAGGAATTGAAATCGCTCAATTCAGAAGAATACATACGGAATCCCTCATGATGCATGGTCGTGAATACAATATATTTCATTCCGCCATCAACTGCCAAACGGCAGAGTTCATCAGCGTTAAAACGTTCCGGGTGAAAATCTTTTGCGAGCAGTTCAAGCTCTGCCGGAGAAATTTGTTCACGGTTCATAACCCACTCACCACGGGCAAGTTGGCTGAAAACTCCGAAATGAACAAACATTCCGTAACGCAATTCTGAAAATTCTACGGGTGTCATCTAATGATTTCCATTTATCTACTATCAATTACCTTGCTTACTTTTCAATCTTGAAGAAATTTTACTGCCTGCGTAGAACAAAAAAAATGGTCGGGGCGGCGGGGATCGAACCCGCGACTTTCTGCTCCCAAAGCAGACGCGCTAAGCCACTGCGCTACGCCCCGAAGGTGATTCGCACTTAATATATCCTGCATACCCCATTTTTTCAACCTTGGAAAATATGAAAATAAAGTTTTTTTATTTTCAGTCTTGATTTTTTCTATTTCCTGAAGTAAATTACCTGGAACAACAAAGATTTTTACTGATAAAAGCATGGAGTTATAACAAGATGTCGGAAAAACGCATCATTTTTATAGGAGCTCATCCGGATGATCCGGATGTCTATTTCGGAGGAACTGCCATAAAACTTGCCAAAGCCGGTCATAAAGTGAAGTTTCTTTCTCTCACCAACGGCGACCGGGGACATCATATCCTCTCGCCGAAAGAAATTTGTGCAGTAAGGAGAAAAGAAGCTGATAAAGCATGCCGGCTCGCCGGACTGGTCGAATATGAAATATTTGATATTCATGACTGCCACCTTGAAGTGAATCTGGAAAATCGCAAAAAGGTTATGAGATCACTCCGGAATTTCGCTCCAGATCTCGTCATCACACACCGTCCATGTGATTATCATCCGGATCACCGGGCCGCAGCACAGCTGGTACTTGACTGCGCCTACATCTGCATGGTTCCCCATTTCTGCGAAGACACCCCCATTCCGGAAAAATCCCCCGTCTTTGCCCATTGTTTCGATCTTTTCAGAGATCCACGCCCCCAACGGGCCGACGCTGCCATCGAATTTGAATCTGTCATGGATGAAAAACTTGCCCTCCTTTCATGTCACCATTCCCAATTTTTTGAATGGCTGCCATGGATCAGCGGCATGAAGGATTTTGATCCCGGAAAACTTGATGATACTGCCCGGAAAGAACATCTTATGAAGTGGATGCAGCGGTTCCGCACCGCTGCCGATAATGGCAGAGATATCCTGAAAAAAGTACACGGCGCGGAAAAGGGAGCGAAAATATGTTACGCTGAAACTTTTGAACAATCTCCATATTCCATACAACTTCCTCAGGAGGAGTTTCAGGCTATGCTGATGCCGTAAAATGTTCCGGCAGCGGTTGACCGAATTGCTTGTTTTTTATATGAAACTATGGCATATTATGTGTTGTGATCCCATATGACCGAATGATAAAAAAAAGGTATTAAAAATGAAGAAATTTATATTACTGCTGACAGTTCTTTCTTTCGTATTGATGCCGGGATGCAAAGATCAGAACGAAGCAGCCGCTCCTCAAGATTCCAAACTGGATCTGAACCGGAGCGGAACAAAAATCGGCGTGCCGGAAGGTGCTGCCGCTATGACTGTCGGCGAAAAAAAATACCCCAGAGGGAAAATAGTTTATTTTAATTCTCTTTCAGAAGGATATCTGGCGGTTCAGACCAAAAAAATCGATGCCTTTCTCTTTGACCGCAACAGTATGGAGTATGTTGTCCGTTCCAATCCCGTGCTGACTCTGCTCGACGAAAAGATCGCCGATGAATTTATTGTGATCGGACTGCCTAAGAAAAATTCTGCGCTGTGCAGAGAAGTCAACGCGTTCATTAAAAAATACCGCAGCGACGGCACCTATGATGATATGTTCAAAAGGTGGTGTCTGACAGGTACTCTCCATGAAGTTCCTGCTATTCCGCGTCCGGCAAAGCCGACACGGAAATTCATCGTGGGAACCGAAGGATTGAATCCGCCCATGAGTTTCTTTGATGCCAAAAACAATCTGTCCGGATTCGATATTGAATTCACCCGGCGTCTGGCACTGTATCTCAATGCGGAAATAGAACTTAAAAATATGACTTATCCGGCATTGCTTTCATCGTTGGAAACCGGCAAGATCGATATGTTGATTTCCAATTTGAATGCAACTCCGGAGCGCAGCGAAAATGTCTTATTTTCGGATTGCTATGTAGATTCATCAATCGCAGCCCTGGTTCACAAAGACAATTATCGGTCAAATAATTCCGGAATAAAAAAAGTTACCGACCCCACAGGCAAACAGACAGGCAGCAATGTCGGAGGTAATCTGCATACTCTGGCAGACAAGTTTGCTCCGGGTATCAAACATGTTTACTTTACAGACAATCACAGCGCAGTACAGGCGTTGCTCACCAACAAGGTCGCTGCGGTGCTGCTGGATGAACCCATTGCCAGAAATTTTGTCAGCCGGCATCCGGACAAACTGGAAATAGCCTCCATTTTTGTCGATGATAATTACGGATTTGCCGTGCCTAAAAATTCAAGTTTGAAAGAACGGGCTTCAGCAGTTGTCCGCCGGATGCAAAAGGAAGGTACTCTTGCCGAACTGAAAAAACGCTGGTGCGGTTCAGATCCTGGGAAAAAAGTGTTGACTGATTGGAGAAAAAAATTCAATTCTTCCGGTAAAAACGGCAAGCTGCGTGCTGCACTTGCTCCATACTATGAGCCTTTGTGCTATATGGATGCTGACGGCAAACCTACCGGATATGAAATAGATGTCGTAAATCGTATCGCCGCAGAATTGGATATGAAACTTGAATTTATATCGATCGTCGGCGGAGCCAGAATGGAAATGATCGCATCAGGCAAAGCCGATCTTTCAGGTGGTTCCATGTCCATTACCCCTGAACGCATGGAAAAAGTTGATTTTCTGCCGCCTCATTACAAAGGCGGAGTAACGATTCTGGCTCGAAAAAAACAAGCTCTCCGGGCAGAAAAAGTTCCATGCAATGAAGCGGTAAAAAAGGCTTTCTCTGAATTGAAAACAAGTTTTGACCGGACATTTGTCCGGGAAAAACGCTGGCGTCTTGTGCTTGAAGGTTTGAAAATCACCGTTATCATCACTTTGCTTTCGGCTATTGCCGGAACACTTCTGGCATTCCCCGTATGGATGCTGCGAACCGCAAAAAATAAATTCCTCCGTCTTTGCGGCCAAACTTTTATTTCTCTGATGCAGGGAACTCCCATTCTGGTGCTTTTAATGGTGCTTTATTACCTCGTGTTTGCCTCTGTTGATATCAATGCTGTCATCGTGGCGATCATCGGATTTTCTTTGAACTTTGCCGCTTATGCCGGAGAAATGCTCCGTACCGGTATTGATTCAGTTCCCAAAGGTCAACGCGAAGCAGCTTTGGCTTTGGGTTTCAACCGTTGCCAGACCTTCTTCAAAGTTGTTTTGCCTCAGGCTATGCGTCAGATACTGCCGATTTACCGCGGCGAATTTATCAATATGCTCAAGTCAACTTCTATAGTAGGCTACATCGCCATTCAGGATTTGACCAAGGTAAGTGATATCATCCGCAGCCGCACTTACGAAGCATTTTTCCCGTTGATCGCCACCGCATTGATCTACTTTGCAACAGCATGGATCCTTGCAAGTTTTCTGGTTTGGCTGGACCGCCGTCTTGATCCCGCCAGACGGCGCAGTAAAAGAATGGAGGTCTCAAGATGATCGAAGTAAAAAATCTGAAAAAAATCTATAACGGCAATGCCGTTCTCAAAGATGTAAATGCCGTTATCAGAAAAGGCGAAGTCATATCAATCATCGGGCCTTCCGGAACAGGGAAAAGCACATTTCTGCGTTGTCTGAATCTCCTTGAACAGCCCGACGGCGGTGAAATATGGATCGACGGTAAAAATATTCTTGACGGCAAAACTGATATTGCCGCCATTCGCCGTAAAATGGGTATGGTGTTCCAGTCTTTCAATCTTTTCGGTCATCTGACAGTATTGGAAAACATCACTTTGGCACCGGTGTCGCTGCTCAATAAAAGCAGACAGGAAGCTGAAGCTGAAGCTGTGAAACTGCTGAAACTGGTCGGTCTTGCCAACAAGGCTCACGCCCTTCCGGGAGAACTCTCCGGAGGGCAGCAGCAGCGTATCGCCATTGCGCGCGCGCTGGCGATGGAACCGGAAATAATCCTCTTTGACGAACCGACTTCGGCTCTGGATCCTACCATGGTCAATGAAGTTCTTTCAGTTATGCGCAGCCTTGCAAAAACCGGTATTACCATGCTGATCGTGACCCACGAAATGCGTTTTGCCCGTGATGTATCGAGCCGTATTTTCTATATGGATGAAGGCATCGTTTACGAAGAAGGCCCCGCAAAAGAACTTTTTGAAAATCCGTCAAAAACCAAG
>JAFVRT010000194.1 GCA_017504125.1 Lentisphaeria bacterium | reverse complement strand
GGAATGGTGCATACAGGCTGTTCGACAACAGTATCTTCTGCATCTTCGTCGTCTTCGGCAGGCTGTTCGTCAATATCCTGAACAGCGACATTGACACGGGTAACGGTCATGCCGGTAACAGATTCGATACTGTCGATAACGGCCCGCTGGACCTGCTGAACCACATCGGGCAGACGGAATCCGATGAGAATATTCAGTTTGAGGTCGATAGTCACGCAGTTATCTCCGGCGATGCCGACAGTGATAGCTCTGGCCTGCATGCGGCGGCTGCCTACGATACTTGCAATGGCATCGACCACAGTACTGCCGGCCAACCGTGAAACTCCGGGAACTTTTACAGTAGCCATGGCTACCAGATTGGCGATCACATTTTCGTGTATCTTTATTTCACCGAGTTCCCCATCCATGAGGGAAGCTTCTGCGCCGGTTGAAACTGCATTATTGGGCTGCATTTCATTGACATTATTTTTGTTTTCACTTTTCATGCTTTTCCTCCTTTTTAGTGGTCTGAGTCATTCGATCGACAAATCCGGTATCGTACTTGCCTTCGACAAAATCTTTATGATTGATCAGCTGCTTCTGGAACCCTTGAGTGGTCTTGACGCCTTCCACGATCAATTCAGAAAGGGCGCGGCGGCATACCGCGATGGCTTCCTGACGGTTTGCCCCCCACACGATGAGTTTGGCCAGCAGACTGTCGTAATAAGGCGGGATCCGGTAGCCGGAGTAGACATGGGAATCGATCCGGACATTCCGGCCGCCCGGCGGGACAAAAAGTGAAACCTGACCGGGAGAAGGCGCAAATCCCCGTTCCGGATCTTCGGCGTTGATACGGCATTCGATGGCATGGCCCTGCATGACGATATCCTTCTGCCGGAGCGTCATCTTTTCATTGGCTGCGATCCGGATCATCTCTTTGATAAGATCCACTCCGGTTATCATCTCGGTAACGGGATGTTCGACCTGGATACGGGTATTCATTTCCATAAAGTAGAAATCGCCTTCGGCAGTATAAAGGAACTCAATAGTTCCTGCGCTGGAATATCCGGCGGCCTTGGCAGCTTTGACGGCGGCGTTGCCGATCTTTTCTCTCATCTTGGAGTTGAGAGCCGGTGAAGGAGATTCCTCCAGAAGTTTCTGGTTGCGCCGCTGCACACTGCAGTCACGCTCACCGAGATAGACCACATTGCCGAAATTATCGGCCAGTATCTGCACTTCGATATGGCGGGGATTGACTATGAATTTTTCCATGTAAAGATCCCCGTTATCGAAAGCTTTTTCAGCTTCAGTACGGGCCGCATGGTATCCCTGGATCAAACTGGCATCATTATGGGCTATGCGCATACCGCGTCCGCCGCCTCCGGCAGAAGCCTTGACGATGACCGGATATTTGAGTTTATGGGCCATTTCAAGTGCCTGTTCTTCGCTGGTAAGCAGTCCATCGCTGCCCGGAGTGACCGGCACCCCGGCCTTACGCATGGTTTCGCGGGCAATAGATTTGTCCCCCAGGGCCCGCATGGCAGCGGCACTGGGGCCGATGAATGCGATACCGTGTTTGGCACACGCTTCAGCAAAATAGGCATTTTCGGCCAGAAATCCGTATCCCGGATGAATGGCATCGACATCACATATCGCAGCCACCGAAAGGATCCGCTCGATGAGCAGATAACTGGACTGAGGCTGCGGAGGACCGATACACACCGCTTCGTCAGCAAGACGAACCGGCATGCTGTCGGCATCGGCCTGAGAATAAACCACCACGGTACGGATATTCATTTCGCGGCAGGCGCGGATTATCCGCAAAGCGATCTCTCCCCGGTTGGCTATAAGGATCTTGTTGAACATATTACTCCAGCACTATCAAAACCTGACCATATTCTACGGGCTGGCCATTCTGGGCCACGATCTCTTTCACGACACCGGATTTTTCGGCTTTGATCTCATTCATAACTTTCATGGCTTCGATGATACAGATCACAGTATCGGGAGTAACCCGGTCGCCGACCTGTACAAAGGGGGATGAATCGGGTGAAGGAGCAGTATAAAAAGTACCAACCAGCGGAGATTCGATATTGATACCGGCAGCAGCGGGCGCAGCAGCAGGCGCAGCGGCAGGGGCTGCGGCAGGAATTGCAGCAGGTGCGGCGGGAACTGCAACCGGAGCAGGGATCATTTGTACTGCGGGTACTGAATTTCCTTCCCGGCGGATCTTGATAGTACTTCCATCAGCTTCGGCAGAAAACTCTGTCAGCTGATACTCTCCCATAAGTTTGACTATGGTTTTAATGTCTTCAATATTCATCATAAGTAACCCCATTGTTGTTTTTTATTGCAAGCGGGCAGCTAAAGCCCGGACAGCCAATACATACGATTCTTTGCCGAATCCGGCCACCACTCCGATACAGGCGGAACCGGTGATGGAAGTGTGCCGGAAATCCTCCCGTTTGAAAATATTGCTCAAATGCACTTCCACAGCCGGAAGATCGGCAGCCAGCAGCGCATCATGGAGCGCAACCGAAGTATGAGTATAACCGGCAGGATTGATAATGATCCCGGCAATATCTTTCAAAGGAGCTTCACCGATACATGAAATAAGTTCACCTTCGCTGTCGGATTGAAAATCAACAAGTTCGAATCCGAGTTCCCCGGCACACTCCCGGCATGCATCAACGATATCGGCAAGAGTATCGTGTCCGTAAATTTCCGGCTCACGACGCCCGAGAAGCCGCAGATTGGGACCGTTTACCAACAATATTTTCTTCATGGTCAATTCCTCAATAGCCTGTTTCCGGCGGAAACCTCTCATTTCAACGCTATAATATAGCACCGGTATTGCAATTTTACAATTCGGTTATTTTTAATTTCACTTTCGGCTGAAGTTCGATCAAAGTACTGCTGTTGAATTTCCTTCCGTTTTCCAATTGATTTTCCGTTTTCCTCAGATTCATCACCACCAGCGTTACTCCGAAAACGATCAGCAGCAGCAAAAGAAGCATCAAAGATACCGCCGCCAATGCCAGATTGCGTATGCGGCGCATATTTTCCTCGCTGACATCGGAACCTTTGACCGATTTGGAAAAATCCTCCGGGACATCAAACGCTATGCGGTTGCGCAACTCATCCAGAAACTCTCTGGCAAGGGCATTGTTCACATTATAAAAATGGCAGAGCCGCTTTACATAAGCGATAATGTAGACCGGTTCCGGAAGCCTGGAAAAATCTTCTTCTTCCAATGCCCGGATCATGTCAGGTTTCAATTTTGTACCTTCAAAGACATCTTCATAAGAGAGATTGAGTTTTTCCCGCTGGATACGCAGAAACTCGCCGCAAGTTCCGGCACCTTCGGCATCGATATCAGGGATCTCTCCGGCGGCGGCAGGATTTTCTCCGGTTACAACAGCATATTCATTACTGCCGTTTTTTTCCCCGGCAGCCGGTTCCGGAACAGTTGAAGATGAAGAAACAGTTCCGAACGATCCGTCTTCCGGAAAAAGTTCATTGTTGTTATTTTCGTCATTCATATTTCAGCCTCTCTTGTTCAATCATTTATGTCAAGTCCGTCGAAGACCAGTATATTCCGTTTATTGCCGCTGCCGGAGGGCGGCCCGACGATACCGCGGGCTTCCATCTGGTCGATGATCTCGGCAGCTTTGTTGTAACCTATTCCCAATCTCCGCTGCAGATAACTTGTACTGGCTTTGCGGTCCAGTATGACGACTTCCAGAGCCTGCCGCATCATATCGCTGTCGCCGGGGCGCATATATTTTCTGACCAGCGCAGAAACATCGGCCCCGCCTTCATCCCAGGGCGCGCCGTCATCATCATCGTCAAAATCCTCACCGGAGTCATCTGTTTCTTCTTCTTCGGCAATAACTGCGCTGTTGAACTGCTGAGGAGCTTGCGCGCTGACAAATTCAACCACCTTCTGAATATCGGAGTCAGGAACAAATGATCCCTGCACACGCTCAATATGCATGGAACTCGGTGACATGTAAAGCATGTCGCCTTTGCCCAGTAATTTTTCCCCTCCGGGGGAATCCAGCACCACACGGCTGTCGATGAGGGAACGCACCTGGAAACAAAGCCGGGTGGGCAAATTCGCCTTGATGACACCGGTAATGACATTGGTGGAGGGACGCTGAGTAGCCACCACCACATGCACACCGGCGGCCCGTCCTTTCTGGGCGATGCGGGTAATGGAGTTTTCCACATCCTTTTTGGCTTCGGTCATCATCAGGTCACCAAGTTCGTCAATAATGACCAGCAGCACCGGCATACGGTCAGGGATCATGACTCCATCCTCATCAAAAAGCGGTTCCGGACTCGGAGGACGGCGGTTGAATTCAGAAATTTTCTTCACTCTGGCAGCGGCAAGGATGCGATAGCGTTTTTCCATTTCGTTCACTGCCCAACGCAAAGCAACAGGAACCTTGGTGGAATCATTGATGACAGGGGTAAGCAAATGGGGCAGATTTTTGTAAACATCGAACTCCACGACTTTGGGATCGACCATGATCAACTTCAGCTCATCGGGGCGGAAACGGAAAAGCAGACTCATGATAAGTGAATTTGAGCAGACACTTTTACCGGTACCGGTGGATCCGGCAATAAGCATGTGAGGTGCGCTGGCGATATCCAGCACCACAGGTTTCCCGGAAACATCTTTACCCAGCGCGATAGGGATCTCCGCCTTGCCGGAACGCCATTGTTCAGACTCCATAACGGAGCGCATGAAAACTGCCGAGGCTTTGGAGTTGGAAATTTCCACTCCTACCACCGGACGGCCGGGTATGGGAGCCAGAATACGCACACTCTGCGCCGCAAGGTTCATAGCGATATTATCGGCGATCTGTTCGACTTTGCGGACATTGACTCCCGGTTCAAGGGTGACTTCAAAGCGGGTGACCCGCGGTCCGGTGGTATGATTGCTGACCCAGCCGCGGATACCGAAATCTTCAAGAGTCTGCTCAAGAGCGTTTTTAGCGGCCGAAATTTCCTCAAGATCTTCTCCGCAGCCGTCATCACCCTGAGAAAGCATACTGAGGGGCGGTAAAACATATTCATTCTGCGGAGCAGCCTGATTTGTCCCCTGCTGTATCACTCTGGTATCAAGTTCATTACCGCGAAGTTCCGGAGCCTGCCGCTTGCTTGGAGCAAGCTCGATGTCCGGAACATTATTTGCGGCATGAACCTGAGGAGCTTCCGCCGGAGAGGCGGCAGGGCCCGGAAGCGGAGCCGCGTTTGAAACAGCTGCCTGTTCTGCCGGAGTACTTTCCGGAAATTCCCCGGCGATATCTTCACTTTTCTCAACTTCAGCAATCTCAAGATCTTCTGTTTCCGTATCCGCAACTTCATTATGAACAACAGATGCCGCTGCTGAAACTGCCTCAACCGGAGCAGAAACTTCAGGTGCCGGCGGCGAAAAACTCCGGCTGCCACTTTCAAGCGGTCTGTTGTTTACGGCAGTCTGGCGAAAAGGAAGATCGATATTGCGCCCTGTTCCGCGATCGTACATGCGCGGCTGCTCCGGGACAACAGGAGTTCCGCTGCTGAAACATTTTTTTACAAGATCTTTCCATTCAGCAAGATACAGCCACACAAGCCCGCCAAAGACAAAAGCCATACCGATGATCGCACATCCTACGCTGCCGATCAGGTGGCGCAAGAGCCCTTCTTCCAGCACACCGTGCCGTGGCGATGCAAAAAACTGTCCGATAACGCCTCCGGAAAGTCCTGATTTTATGGAATCTGCATGTCCGAGCCCCAATGGAGGAAGAATTTCTGCAAACATCTCAGGAACCAGTCCCAGAAGCAGAACCGTACCGAAAATAAGAATGACCGCAGCCGCCAAACCCTGCCAGCGTTTGAAACCGGGATCAGAAGGATCAAATTCTTCCAGCACAGAACGGACTCCCCGTACCACAGCAAGAAGCAGAAGCAGATAGATCCCCAGACCGATATGCATAAAAAGCATGTGTGAAACCCATGCGCCGACCCAGCCGATCCAGTTTTCGGCTTCTCTGGAAACTCCGCCGTAAAGTACAGCGGCATCAGCCGGAGCATATGAAAGTACCGCAGCAGCAAATAACAACAGCATTACGGTACAGAAAAACAATCTCAACAACCCTTCGGGACTCATTCTGCCCGCATCATGATTTTTTTCAGTTTCAAACTCCATGCAGCACTCAATATTCCTGAATCTTTCAAATTACCTCGCCGGGGTAATATAATACATCCCGGCTGTTATTGCAAGAAATGCAATATATTTTTTACATAAATTTTTAGTTTTTTCCGGAGTGTTTCTTCAGTTCTGAATCAAGATCCGATCTTTTTTTGAGAAACAATACTTTCATCTCGAATTCGATACGCGCTTTCTGCTCTCCTGCCATAGTTACAGGTCGTTCATCAAAAGAATCATTGCTCCAGGGAACGCCCTTGTCATCGAGGTTGATCTTGTTTGAACTCACCGACAGCGGGGAAGCAAATTCGCCGTCGGATCGGGGATATAATCCCACCTCACGCTGTGTTTCAGCAACAATGCATAACGCATCGGCACCGCAGCTGCGGGCTTTTTCCTTCAATTTGACGATACGGTCATAACTGTCGATCTTGACCGGCCCGCGAAGTGTCCTGCGGCCGATTATCCGGTAACTGTCAGCCGGTATTTCAGAACGCCCGTTAAAAATTGCCACCGCAGCAGATTCCGGACGCGCAGTAAAATGCTGGCCGACATAATCAAAACTCATGCAGCCGCCCCAAAAAAAGACCGCTGCAACAATAAGTCCCAAATTGTAAACAATTCTGAAGTATTTCATCATCAATCCTTAATCCGTTTGAGATTGAACTCCCATGCCTGTCCGCGGCGGATCTTGCGGACATAGAACTCCGCATTACCATGACGGATCACATCTCCCACCCGTACCGGCCGGTCAAGGATCCGGGAAACCCATACTCCGACCGGTTCCGCCCGCAAAGGCAGATCCAAATGGGTATCCCGTGCCAACAGCCGCAGGGGGACACCGCCGCCGACCACCCAGAAATTCTCGCCGGGAGAATAAAAGGTACGGGGCAGCGGATCAAATTCGTCATCAAGATCACCGAGAAGTTCTTCAATGATATCTTCCAGAGTGACCAGTCCGAGAACCGTATTGGTCTTGGGATCACGAACAATGGTTATGTGACAATTCTGCATGGTAAGATCTTCAAGAAGTTCTGCGGCAGTATCATCAGGTTCAGCAAAAGGAATGGGGCGCAGGATATCGTTGACCCTGACAGTTCCGGGGTGGGAACGGTGTATCGCCACAAGTTCTTTGAAGTTCACATATCCGAGAACCTCATTCTTGTTATCTTCCTCGCATACCGGATAACGGGTATGAAAATCATTGGCAGTAGAATTCATCGCATCTGTAAGAGTCTGATCCGCAGTAAGGAAAGAGATATTTTCCACATCGAGCATAACATCGCGGGCAGTTTTATCAGACAAGTGGGGAACCATCTTGATAATGCGTTCCTGACGGGAAGAAATAGTCTGGGAACTTCTGGCCAGAGCCGCCAGAGCGGAAATTTCTTCTGCCGTAGTAGGTTTTTCCGGTTTGCGCCGTTCAAATGGCTTGTTGATCCATTGAGTGATCTTGATTATGGGCAGAAAGACATAAAGAAGTGTATGCAGCAGAGGACCGCATACTTTCATCACATTGATATTGAAACGGACTCCCAGAGTTTTGGGCAGCAGTTCTGTATACTGGACCATGGCAAGAGTGAAAAGCAATGAAAATATGCTCATCACAGTACCGTTTTTGGGGAACAGAGCCTGTAAACTTGCACCGGCCTCGGCGGCTCCTATGGTATGAGCCGCAGTATTGATGATGAGGATGACAGCAAGGGGTTTGTCAATATCCTGCTTCAATATCATGGCACATTTGCCGGAACGCGGTGAATTGCGGTTGAGTTCTGCCAGCTGGCTGGGAGAAATACTCAAAAGTGCCGCTTCCATCAGAGAACAGCAATGTGAAAACACCATTGCTGTAATAATGCTGCCGATAAACCAGAACCATTCCGGATTTATACCGTTCATTTTTTCCTTTCTGTTCCGGGCAGTTTCATTTGCGAAACATTTTCCCGGTAATTAAACTTGCTTTCCGGAGTTTTTCAACTGTTGCGGACACCTCCGGGAACCGTGTATTTGTCCCAAAGACAGACCGGGGATTTTCTGCCTTGAATGAGATCGTGCCGGAACTGACTCCGGCAGCAACTCCCGTGCTTGATGCACAAATAGGGAAAACCGTCATTCCCCTCCGATATCTGACGGCTTTCCCGGCAGTCACGGTATCACATCAAAGTTTCCTTTCTCCGGAAACATTGCTTCCGGGGACTTTTTTCAACATGGAGTCGATTTGATTTTCCGTCTGTTCTGCAGCGATCTTGGCTTTGAGGATCAACACCATCTGCGGCGGGAATGTTTTCAGACATTGTTCGACCACCACCCGTTTCATCTGCTTGTAAGAAGGCAGTTTCATGCGTTCCATACTTCCGATGTCGGCCGAATATTTTGCGTAAATGTAGCGGGCAAGCCGTTCATTGGCCAGGGCAGCATCATTATCATTGTAGATGAGATAAAAGATACTTTTGAAAATCAGACCGCTGATGACTTCGCTGGCCTTTTTTACACCGGCATCCCTGACATCTTCCGCCCATTGGGCAGTTACAAAGGCCTCCAGATCTTCCCGTTTTCGATGATCTTCCTCTTTCATCAGCAGTTCATAGTACTCCTTGGCCTTGGAAAACTTGCCGAAGTTATAAAGAATACCGATAGCCTCTTTGATAAAATTGATCTTGGCACTGCGGAATGTTGAATAATTGTTTCCGGCATCATAAGCCTGATGGACTTCGTCGTATGTACGGTAAACCGCATCGACCAGAGCGATATTGGGAGCGACCACGATGTTGCTGAAGTCTTTGTCATTGACCATCAGCAGACGCCCGCTGCGGAACGATTCGTAGAGAGATTGGGTTATCAGACGGCTCAAGCTCAGATCCTTATGTCCCGGAGTACGCTTCAGCCCCATAGTGGCCCAGTAGATCGCCTGGGATTCAGGTACACGCCAGTCCAGAGTACCATATTTTTCATTGATCTCAACTATGACATCAGGATCGAGTTTCAACTGACGGCGGAGCAATTCCGCCCGCAGAAAAACCGTAAAGTCCTTGAGGATGCTGCTTCCGAGTTTTCCGTTGAGCACGGGCGAAAGGGCCGCCGGCTTACGGCTGCGGAAATCATTGTAGAGAGCGTCGAAATCCTTGAATCCGGCATCTTTGACGATCTGCCAGATCTTGCCGTCTTCCGAATACTTTTTCATAAACTCAGACTGACTTGCAGGAGCTGCCGCAAGCTCTTTCCATGACGGTTCCGCGCTGCCGGTGATATCCATCATCTGGATCGCAAGGCGGTTTTTGTAAAGCAGGTTGGCATCATCGAGGACATTGCCGAGTTTATGTTGAAAGATCCACGCCAGATCCTTGTAAAGCACCGGATCTTCAGGGTTATATTCGATTGCCTGATCGCGGATCAGCCGCACACCTTCATTGACCCAACGCCAACGTTCCTCATAGTTGGAACAGGTAACAGAAATGTTGTATGCCATGTTCCACGCAAGATAGGCGGTAGCTCCGGAAAAAGTGGGCTGCAGATCGGTTATCCAGCGTGCCAGCTGAACCATTTCAAAATAGTTCTGTTTTTCCTGCAGCGCACCGGCCCGGAGCCAGAGCAGGTCGGCCACGATACCGCGGAAACTGCCGAGAGCAACGGTGGTGAATGTTACCATAACCGGAGCATTTTTGATCTCTCCGGTAAAGCGCAGATTGTTGGCTTTCACTCCGGCATCCAGTTTTCTGGCGACGGCAGAAGCCCCGAAAAGCAATGCTATGGTGAGCAGCACCAGGGCAAAGTACATGGTAATTGTGCGAAATTTATTCATTTTCTGATAATCAATCCCAATTCACGCTTGCGGTAAAGGTATATTCCCAACAATACCAGCGGCAGAGCCCGCAGAACGATCATATTGAAGAAAAGTCCGCCGATCCAGCTCCACTCCACCAATACTCCGTCTGAAATCATTGAGGTAACATCGAACTTCTGCAGCGGAATGACCACCTTGAGCAATATCTTACCGACCAGCTGGCCGAAACGGTCAGCAGCCCCGCCGACATAGTCCAGATTGACCATGTAGACCGAAAATGCTCCGAAAAGCAGATAACTTGCTGTCATAAAGATCGCAACCGGCATGGAAAGAATGCCGCCGAAAGCACAACTCAATGCAGCAAGCAGCATCAATTCAAGAGCTATGACCAAAACCGCCCGTGCATAATTTCCGGCAAATCCCACCGCCGGAACCAGAAGCCGAGGACCGTCAGCAGGCTGAAAAAAGAGTGTTCCGCCGTAATTGTCAACATTGGCGACCGTCATAAAAACCTGCCCGTTGGCAGAAACCACATTCCATTCCGGTCGGAGTTTCTTCTCATGGAACACTCCGGTCATTACCTGTTCCGGCCGTTCAGCAAGAGGATAGAGATAAAGATCAAAAGTCTTGGCCTTTTTGACGGCCAGCATCCCGTCTTGAGCAGTTTTACGCTCACGGGGGATCCCGACTGACCACATCAAGCGGGTAGGACGCTGATCTTCGCTGGAAACCTTGTTGATATAGGGACGGTAACGCAGAAACAGGGATTTACCGCCATGGGGAGGAATATTGGAAAAACGCCAGCTTTTGATCTGTCCGGATTTTACTTCAGAATCGGCTGAAACGACCTCTAACTGAGCATCCTTGATGATCTTGTCCTGCATTGCGGTATCCACAGCCTTGCCCTGGGAAACTACTCTCTGGATACGCCTGCGGACAAGCTCATTGATCATTTCACCGTAATCAGGACGGTCGGCCACAAAAAGCCGGCGGCCCACCAGTACTTCGGAACGCATGCGTTCCTTATCCCCTGCCGGGAATTCCATTTTTTCAAACCGGTGAGTGATGATGAAAAATACCGCTGCAGAAGCTACTGCCAGCAGCAGCAGATTGACCAGACACACCCCTACCCACTTGCCGCACCAGATAACTACTCTGGAAACAGGTTTGCTTACCACCATGTGCAGCTGGTAACTGTCAATG
>JAFVRT010000193.1 GCA_017504125.1 Lentisphaeria bacterium | reverse complement strand
TATGTGAAAAGTTTCGGAGATCAGCGCAATTTCGGATATATCCATCTGGGAGTGCGTAAAAGCAAAAATCTGTTTTCAGACGGAGATCTTGCCAATTCCGGGATCAAGTGGTCCAAGAAAAGCAAATGGGCCTATTCCGGTGTCATGCCGCAGCGGGACACCAAATGTTTCCGCACGGCAGGAGTTTCTCTGCGTCTTGAAGGTCACCGCAGCGGCATGATTCATACCGTAAGCGGCTTGAAGCCGGATACGACCTACCGTTTGAGTTTCTTCATCCGGCAGAAAGATGTCAAATTGCATAAAGGAGTCCGTCCCGGCGACGGAACAGGTTTCTTTGTCCGCGTTGACGATGGAAATAATGTAGTCAGAAATTTCCCGCGCCGTGCTTTTTACGGTTCGATTCCGTGGACACGCTGGGAATACATCTACCGTACCTCCTCAAAGAAACCGGGAACTTCCTATACTCCTTATATCCATTTCGTATTGCGGCATACATCCGGACAAGTATGGGTGGACAAACCCGAACTTGTGGAAATCCCCGATCCGAAAAAATCCTCAAAATAATAACAGCATATAAAAATCAAGAAAAATAACAAATGGAAATAAAAGCTGCACATCTTGACATGAAGTCCATGATCCCCACCGCTGATTACGGACTGACTGTCATTGACGAACTTGCCGAACAGGGATTCAATGCGATCGTGGTCGAATTCGAGGATAAGTTCCCTTTTGATGTGACACAGGGACTCCACCATCCCTGTGCCTGGACCAAAGAGGAGTTCCGCCGTTTCGGAATACGATGCAAAGAAAAAAATATTAAACTTGTGCCATTGCTTCAGAGTGTCGGACATCTGGACTACATTCTGAAATACCCCAAATTTCGCAATTTGCGGGACGGCGGCCCGGAAGGAACCAGTTATCAATGGTGTCTTGCATTAGAGGAGTCATTCGATCTCTGGTGCGCCATGACAGAAGAACTTCTTGAAGTTTTTCCTGATACTGAAATATTCCACATCGGTGCTGATGAATGCAATATGAAGCTGCCATGCGAAGCCTGCGGAACCAACAAAATCGATCTCTACATCAAGCGGGTTTCCCGGTGTGCAGAATATGTGCAGAAAAAAGGAATGAAAGCACTTCTCTGGGATGATGTGTTCCGCAGATACGGAGCAGATAAATTTGCTCTGCTCCCCAAAGGGGTTATCCCCTGTGTCTGGATGTATGGAGAAATCGATTTCAATTACATCGAACGCATGGCGGCAAGCGGACTTGAATTCTGGGGTGCCTCCTGCATCCAGGCTCACCGGTTCTATTATGCCATGTCGCCGCAGGAACCTAAGATGGCCAATGTTGATGAGTGGGGCAAAGTTCATCCGATGTATCCTCAGATCACCGGACATATCGGAACGATCTGGGGCCGGATCGAATGTCAGAGTCCCATAGATTCCACCCTGCCCCAATCTATGTTCATGACCGCTTATCTGGCGGAAACCTTGAACAACGGTATCATTAAGGACAGGAAAAAATTTGCGGATGATTTCGGCAAAAAATTCTTCGGGGTGGAGCTTGATTATGATACCATGCTGCGGAATTTCTGCTATGAGCCGGAATATTCGGCACCGATCGTCGCAGAACTCAAAGATAAAGCACTCCGCCACAGAGATATTGCAGAGATCTGGTATGCGTTCAATGCCATTGACCGGAGGATCCTTTACATCAATTTATGCTTTGCAAACAACGAAGCCATGCTGAAGATATGGCGTGAAGGTATGGCCCCCGATGAAGTAACCTCAAACTGGCTCGACGGTGTCCGTCGCTGCTATGAGGATACCATGGAGGTGCTGGCAGAAATCAGGCCAATGATGCTCAAATACTTCCCCGAAAAAATGTGGGACGAATTTGTAGATCAGCGGCTGGGAGCCAAGCTGGAACAAAATGAATACTGGCGTCATGTGCTGACTGCCGCCGCCAGAAAGTGGAAAGAAAATCTCAAAAAAATTTGATTTTGCTGTTTCTGCAAAAATTCTGCGGACTGCTGCAATTGTGATGTTTTGCAGCAGTCCTGTTTTTTATTATCGGGAAGAAACATTCTAAACGGTAAAAATCACTTTTTTCTGCTCAACATCGCTTTCAGCCAGCAGTAAAGGGTATCACCCATCTGGCAGTATCCTGCATTTGCCGGATGCAAGCCGTTGCTGGCGCGAAAGATCTTTTGGGGATTACCTGCATTGATCGGCTGTCGCCGTACCGGGAAATTGTTTTCTGTATCGATATTCATATAGATCGGAATGACATCGACTTTGAGTTCACGGCCTTTTTTCAACAGCACACGATTGTAGTAATCAAGATTTTTGCGGTATTGCCAGCTGGTCTGTCCACAGCCGTAGTTTTCTCCGAATGCATCCTGATTTGTGCCCGGTATGTGCTGAAAAATCATAATTTCAGGCGCAGGTTTGAGTTTGCGGAACTCGGCAATAAGTTTTTCCATATTTTTGACCGATTTTTCGGTAACTTG
>JAFVRT010000192.1 GCA_017504125.1 Lentisphaeria bacterium | reverse complement strand
TTGACGGCAGGGGGGGGATGAAAATAAATCAGACCACCCTTTCAGGAGGCAACAGCCCCAGAGATGTGAATTTTCTCCCCGACGGCGAACACTTTGCTGCCGCCAACGAATTTTCAGACAACATTTATTTTTATGATTACGACAGAGAAAAGGGAACCATTGCCCCTGACGGAGTCAAATTGGAATACCCCAGACCGCTTTGTATCGCGTGGTGGAAAAAATGAAAAATATCGTTTTTTGTTTTGCTGCTGCACTTTGCCTTCTGACCGGCTGCACCGGCCCCAGGCTTCTTACCGGAGGCGATGACGGGATCCATCTGCTGCAATACACCAACTGCGGACTCCCGGTATGGTCGGATTGGTCGATAGAAAAAAAGATTTCTGCAGATCATATTTCTTACATGGCTGCCAAAGGCAATATCCTGTATGCGGCACGACGGGCTGCCAAAGGAGTATTCCAGGTGCAATCGTTCCGGATCCGGAAGAACGGGATCCTGGAACCTGTCGGCACATTTGTCATTCCCGGCAACAGCGGCTATTGCCATATTTCCGTTTCAAACGACGGCAAATTCCTTCTCGGCAGCAGCTACTCCGGTTCTTTTGTCGATCTTCTCTCTCTCGCGCCTGACGGAAAAGTGATAAAACTCTGCAAAAGACATTTTTTTACCGGAAAAGGCATCCACAAACGGCAGAAAAAATCCCACCCCCATTTTGCAGCTCAGATCCCTGGCAGTTCCATGGTACTGGCGGCAGATTTGGGAAGCGACAAAATCCACATCTTCCAATATGATGAAACAAAAGGCCTGCTGCCGGGGAAAAGCGTTTCATTACCGCCAGGCTCCGGGCCGCGCCACTTGAGTTTTTCGTCTGACGGCAAGTTGGTATATTGTGCCAATGAACTCAATAATACGGTATCCGCCTTCAAAGTGCAGCAGGGCGGGTTGATCATGACTGACACCTGTTACATTCTGCCGAAAGAGTGGAGCGGCAGAAGTTTTGCCGGAGCCGTAAAAACAGCTCCCGACGGCAGGATCTATGTTACTAACCGGGGACACAATTCCATAGCTGTTCTCAGTTGTAACGAAAATGGGAAACTGAAATTGGAAAATATTATCCCAGCCGACGGGGATTTCCCTTATGATATCGTTTTGACCGGTTCAGAAATGTTCACGGTCAATATGAAAAGCGATCAGCTTCTGATCCGGAAAAAAGATTCCCCATGGAAAAAGGACGCGATCCTGAAACTGCGCCGTCCCATGTGCACAGTAGAATTCCCTGAGTTCAAGTAACAATAAAAAGGGCTGCGGCATACCTTTTTCAAGGTTTTGAAGATATTATGAGAGACACAAGAGGGCTCTCATAATATCTTCATTTTGCCGCAGCCCTTTTTGTTTTACAGCATTTTTTCCATGGTCAACTCTGCTTACGGCTGTGAGGGCACTCAAGCAGACATTGTTCAAAGTTGCATGGACGGATCTTTTCGATCTGGGGAACTTTCCGCAAACTTTCGTCCAACTTGCTGCGTAATGTTTCAATATCGGCGTTTTCCGGATAGGCTTCATCAAGCTGCCATCCGGTATACTGATTACCTTCGCTGGCGATCAGACTGTAACGCTTTGCCCAGTTGCAGCGGTTGATATCGATCTTGCGGAATGAATATTTCACCCCTTCAAGTTCAATTTCCTCCAGACCGCCGAAAGCTGAGGTCTTGCATCCCTTCACACACCGCTGATCGCAGCTGCGGCAGGCCAACACCTGATCCCGGAGCACTTCCAGATCGTAAT
>JAFVRT010000191.1 GCA_017504125.1 Lentisphaeria bacterium | reverse complement strand
TCCTTCTTTGCGGCGGGCGATGTCCCAATCATAAATGTCCACCGCATCAAAGTCATAGTTCCGCCAGTAATCATCGTCGGGATGGGTGGCACATGAAGCTCCGCCCTCCTTTTTGATATGTTCGAGAGCGGTACGGACATATTCATCCACATCTCCGTCATCAAAAAGAGAACGGGTGAAACGATTGTAGCAGCTGCGTACTCCCAGAGCCAGCATGTGGTAGGCATTCTGACTGTCGGTACGCTGGAAATTGAAAGGATGATACTCCATTCCGGGCAGCAAAGTTGCTTTGTCATCAGAGTATTTTTCATAATCAGGAGCATCGTGATAACTCAGGGCATCTTTGAATCCCAGCACTGCAGCATCGAATCCCAGATAACGCATGGCGGCATTGATATCAGACAAAGTATTGTCTGCGGCGTACCAGTCGAGAGAGTGGAGATGTGTTATTGTCTTTTTCCACGCTTTGCCGGCAGAAATATTTTTTGCCGGTTTAACGGGGGGAACGACTGTTTCGTTTTTCCGGAAAGCCTCAAAGTAATTAAGTGCATTTTCACAATATCGTTCCCAGAACTTCATCACCCGGTCTTCCGGAGCAAGGCGCAGTTCCGGAAACAGTATCTGATTCCAGAGGAACAATCCTTTACCGTAACGCATCTGCATCACCAATGCGCTGTTTTCGGGCATGGCGGCATCCATGAAGCTGCCGAGGATCTCCCATTTTTCCACATTGGTCAATGCTGAAAGCGCAGCAGTCCGTACCTTTTCCGGTTTTTCGTGGACTTTTATCACCTCAAAGGTATCAGCATCCAGTTCCCAGTAGACCATTTCGTCAGAAGTGATCTGATTGGGGACACAGAAAAGGGGTCTTCCGGCATCTTCTATCCAGGGCTGCAGATAGGTATGGCCTCCGAAATAACCTCCGAGAGTTGCACAATACCGCTGAACCAGCAGCGGTCTTCCGGCCTCCTCCGGCAGAAAACAGGGATTGTAACGACGCCAATCCTGATGCATGATCCAGCAGATACCGCCGTTACGGACAAAATCATGGAGCCGGTCACGGTCATTTTCCAGATAATCGTTTACTCCGCTCTGGCTGATGATCAATACATCGACAGTATCATAATAACCTTTTTGGGAGTAATCCACCCGTTTCACATCACAATTGAATTTTTCTTTGAGAAAAGTTCCGATATTATAATCCAATTTGAACCAATGTTCCCAATATCCGATACGCAAATCACTTTTCATAAAATTGCTCCGTATTCTTTAATTTAGAGATCATTATTTTTATTGAGTAGAATATAACACCGCAGATTATTTTTTGCAAACCGCAAAAGATCAAAAACTTTATTAAAAAGGTATTGATAAAGCACACAAGTAATGTTATATTATAGTGTATATCGGCAAGATCATGCCTGAAACACTTAAATGAAAGAGAATAATAAGATGGATGATGTGGAAAAACTCAGCTACGCGCTGGGTATGAATGTGGCCGGAAATATCACCGAACTGCCGATCGAACTGGATTTCAAACAGGTAATCGCTGCTATCAACGATGTGAGTTCCGGCAAAGAGCCTGCTCTGGAACTGGACGAATATCACAAGTACATGCAGCAGTTCCAGCAAAAAGTCCAGGAAGCCGGACGCGCAGCAGCTGCCAAAGCCGCTGAAGCCAATGTGAAGGCAGGTAAAGATTTCCTTGAAGCCAACAAAGCCAAAGAAGGCGTCAAAGTCACCGCCAGCGGTCTGCAGTACAAAGTTCTGCAGGAAGGTTCCGGAGCCAAGCCCTCCCAAAGTGACAAAGTACGGGTCCACTATACCGGAAAACTCATCGACGGCAATGTCTTTGACAGTTCCGTCCAGCGCGGCGAACCCGCAGAATTCGGTGTCACCCAGGTCATCCCCGGCTGGGTCGAAGGTCTTCAGCTTATGAATGTCGGCAGCAAATTCGAATTTGTCATTCCTCACGAACTGGCATACGGTGAACGCGG
>JAFVRT010000190.1 GCA_017504125.1 Lentisphaeria bacterium | reverse complement strand
TTACTGCGCCTGTAACTGCCGAAAAAGGCAAAAAAGATATCCAGCGGCCTTTCATGATGCGGTCTTTTGCCTTCACTTTCGGTCAATTTAAGAAACAATCCCAAAAGGGATCCCAACCATATATTCATGGCCAGCTGGACTATTTGCCCTCCGGAGAACCATTCCGGTGTCATTCCGGAACCGAGTTCGATCATCCAATGAGGAACTGTTATGAGCAGCTGTACGCTGACGAGGGCAATCATTGAAGCAAAAAAACTGGAAATATTTATTTCCCGTAACCCGGAATAAATAATAGGGAGCGAAAATATGGAAAACAATACCGGTATCACCGCAGCCAGCATGGAACTCTTGGCCGAATTCAAAAGCAGTTCCAATGTTGGCCCGGTAAGCCCAGCAGAAATGGAAAAATTGCTCCACGAACACTGCAGATAAACCATCTCGGCAATGTAGACCGAAATACCGCAAATCGCCAGCAAACCGTATATCAGACGCTGAGCAGACAGAGTACCTTCTTCGATATAGGTCAGCAAATATATTGCCAGCAATGGAGAAAACATTATCACTTCAGGGACAGAGAAATACATTCCGGCATATACATGGGCCTGGATATCAGCCCCCATTATCAGAAATGTGAATACATTGAAAGCCGAAAAAACCATGATAAAAGGAGATTTTCCGATATTCTTCCTCTGGTGAAACAAAAGAGCCAGCACCGTAAAAATAAAGGTGCTTTCCAGAAAAAGCAGCAGAACAACTCCTATCGAATGAGGCATAAATATTTCAACCTTCCCTTTCAAGAACTTTTTTTACAACATCAAAAACCGTTGAGGCTGTTTCAAAACCGGCTGCAACAGCTTTGGGAGCATGAGTGTCATAATAAAAAGAATCCACCAGAAAACCTTGAACGCAGCCGGCATTTTTTCCGGCCTCCAGGTCAGAAATGCGATCTCCCACCATGTAGGAGCGCGTTATGTCGATGTCCAATTCTCTGGCCGCTCTGAAAAACATGCCGGGTTTGGGTTTCCGGCAGGAACAATCCGCCTGTACCTTCTGGTGATGAGGACAAAAATAGAAGCCGTCGATCTTTTCACCGTAAGGAACCAGAAGTTCCTGCAGTTTGCGATGACAGGCATGCACGGCATCTGCTTCATACATGCCGAGAGCGACACCTCCCTGATTGGTTACCACCACAGCCAGGAAACCGGCTTTGTGCATAGCCTGAAGTCCTTCCGGGAATCCGGGCTTGAGCTTTATTTTTTCCGGTTCGTGGCAATATCTCACATCAAAGTTTACGACTCCGTCGCGGTCAAGAAAAATCGCACGATTCATATTTCAACACTCCATTACCCGGATCCCGGCATCGGTATTTACAGCGTTTCTGCAGCACGCCGCAGCATATTCCAGTTTTTTTCGATCAGAGAAAACTGCGAAAAGAACAGGTCCGCTGCCGGAAACATGGACACACAATGCGCCGTTGCCGGTCAATTGTTTTTTCAGATCATTCAACAGCGGAAATTTTGCAAACAATGCTGTTTCAAGATCATTGGCACACAAAGCGGCTGTTTTTTCCCAGTCGCATTGCCGCCATGCCTTTATCAACTCCGCAATTTCATGCTCCGCCTGTTCAGCGGGAGTCATTTTCTGCAAATGCCTGTAGGCCCATGCCGCCCGGACAGGAAATGCAGGAAATACCGCAAGCAGCGGTATTGGCGGCAGTAATTCCAAATTTTCGAGGATTTCTCCTGTTCCTCTGACCACAGCATCTCCCGGCTCAAGAAAAAATGGAACATCAGAACCGATTTCATCGGCCAGACTTATCAGATCCTCTTTTGACATTCCGGGATAGCGGCGGTTCAAAAATCGCAGCACAGTACCGGCATCTGAACTTCCGCCTCCCATTCCGGCTGCGGCAGGGATATTTTTCAACAAGCCGATCTGCCATGCAGGAGCGATCCCCATGCGTTCACAGAAAAGTTCAACTGCTTTGACAACCAGATTCCCGGAATCCACCGGGATATCCGGGACATTGCAGCACATCCGGAGTCCTTCCGGCTCAACTGCCGTCATGGTTATAGTGTCAGCGACACGGGGAACTGCATGAAAAAGCGAAACCAACTCATGAAAACCATCCTGCCGCCGCGCAGTTATACGCAGCAGCAGATTGATTTTTCCCGGAGCACACAGAGTTATCGGTTCCGGATTTTTCACTCCATATCTCCGTCGCAGCAGGGAGCAAACTTGAATCCGTACTGGTCATTATAACGCCGTGCTTCTTTTTCAATGGCAACAGCAAGTTTCAAAGCCTTGAGCCCCTGCTCTCCGGAAACCTTGGGCTGGCAGACCTCGCCGCTTTCACGGGTCTTGCGTACAGCGGCAAGAAAATCATCAAGTTCGGCAGCCAGAGCGTTTTTCTCATCCAGACTCACATCTTTGCGAACCATTCCGATCTTGTTCCGTTTGATCACCACACCGTTGTGAGTTCCATAATCCATGGAAATATATCCGTCATCCTGGAACACCCGGAACCTTCTCATAGGCTCCTGGCTCACCCGGCTGGCGGTAATTGAGGCGCAGCTGCCGTTTACAAACTTGATACGGGCATTGACGATGTCCTCTGACCCGCTCAACACCGGGATTCCGACGACATCAAAGCGTTCGACTTCAGACTTCACCATGGTAAGAACCAGATCGATATCGTGGATCATCAGATCAAGGATAACACTGACTTCGGTTCCGCGCCGGGGCATTCCGGGACGGGCCGGAGGATATTTGGCGAGGCGGTGTGCTTCGATAAAACGGGTAACAGCATGATGCCGTTCCAGAAAATCCATAGCCGGATTGAATCGTTCCACATGCCCGACACCGAAAACCACACCGTTGGCTTCGGCTGCCCGAACCATTTTTTCTGCTTCATCGACACTGGCCGCGATAGGTTTTTCAACCAGCACATGTTTTTTCATTTCCAGCAGCGGAACCGTAGTGGAACAATGATAATTGGCCGGAACTGCCACACTGAAGGCATCACATTTCTCTGCGAGTTCCTCCCAGCGGTCAAAGACTTTGAGTCCGAACTCAGCCCCCACCTTTTCAGCAGTCTCTTTCTGCACATCAAAGATACCGACAACTTCAGCATTGGGATTTTCGGCATACAATCTGGCATGATGCCGTCCGAGAGCTCCGACACCGATAACTCCGACTTTGATTTTTTCATTGTTTTCCATAAGAAAATTCCTTAATTTGTGAAATTGAAAAATGTTTTCCTGATAAAATAGCACCAATAACGCTTTTTTTCCACTTGCAAAACGATGTTTTATGGGTTATATTTAATAAAAACTATTGTGGAGGACACTTATGGAAAGTAATTTCAGCTATAAAAGGATAATGCTGAAACTCAGCGGCGAAGCTCTCAAAGGGAGCCGCTGCCACGGTTACGAACCTGCGGCATTGCAGGAAGTCGTCGCCAGAATAAAGCAAATACGCGACAAAGGAATCGAAGTCGCCGTCGTGGTCGGAGCCGGCAATCTCTGGCGCGGCAACATGGGGACCGGCATGGATCGTGTCAACGCTGATTACATGGGAATGCTGGCAACCGCGATGAATGCTATCGCCATTAAGGAATTCCTGAATCAGGATGGTATCCCGGCTGAAGTTTATTCTGCTATAAACATGGCTCCTGCAATCAAACTTTTTGACCGCGAAGCTGCCATGAACTCTCTTGCTGCCGGGAAGATCGTCATTTTCGCCGGCGGCAGCGGCAGTCCGTTTTTCACAACAGACACAGCTGCAGTCCTCAAAGCTCTTGAAACCGGCTGCGAAATCGTCCTGAAAGCCACCAAGGTGGACGGCATATATTCCGCAGATCCCTTCAAGGATCCCGGTGCGGTAAGGTTTGAACGCATAAGTTTCGATGAAGCCTTGCAGAAAAATCTGAAGGTCATGGATGCCGCAGCCTTTTCACTGTGCCGGGACAACGGACTGCACATCGGGGTACTCAATTTCTCCGATCCCGAAGCTCTCGAAAAACTTTTGAAGAATGACACTTCTTCCGGAACTATAGTCAGTTGACAGAAAAATGATACATCCGACGGCAGTAATCGATCCTAAAGCAGAATTGGGGGCCAATGTTACAGTTGGTCCGTATTCCGTCATTGAAGCCGATTGCAGGATCGGCGATAATGTATGGATCGATTCACATGTCAAGATCGCCCGTTATACAACGATCGGCTCAGGAAGCCGCATATACAAAGGTGCCCTGATCGGCGAAGAACCGCAGGATCACCGTTTCAAAGAAGGTACTGTTGCGTATACAGAAATCGGCAGAGATGTTACTCTGCGGGAATATGTTACGATCCACCGTTCTCCATTTGAAGGCGAAAAAACAGTAGTGGGAGAAGGTACTTTGCTCATGGCTTTCTGTCATGTGGGACATGATGCCCAAATAGGTAATTATGTTACCGCCGCCAATCATACGGCCTTTTCCGGACATGTGATCGTCCATGACCGGGCGGTACTTTCCGGATATGTTCTGATACATCAATTCTGCCGTATAGGCAAACTGGCCATGATCGGCGGACGGACGATCATCCGCCAGGATGTGCCGCCATTTTGCATGCTTGCCGAAAATGAAACTGTTTGCGGCCCCAATGTCGTAGGATTGCGAAGGGCAGGATTTGACAGCGACCGCCGTCTGGCAATAAAAAATGCGATCCGCAGTTACTTTTTCCGCGGATTGAATTCCACCAATGCCCTGCGGCTTATTTGTGCGGATCACCCCGCCAACGGCGATATAAACGAATTCGTGGAGTTTATCCGAAATTCCTCACGGGGAATAATGCCGGGCGATCCGGCTTTGATAGCTCTCGGAACTCACGCTCTGGAGGAGTAAACGATGATCTGCAACAGTAAAATTATTTCCTTCATAGCAGCAATTCTGGTATTGTTCTGCGGCTGCGTTCCCCCAGAGTTGAAACTGCATTATGATCCGGAATCTCCGGAAGCCGTTCGTATAGGGGTATTGCTTCCGCTGAGCGGCATTCATGCTGCCCGCGGCAAGATGATGCTTAACGGAGCCCGTTTTGCAGTAGAAGAACTCAATTCCAAACGGGGCCACTTCGGCCGCCAGGTGGATCTCATTGTCATGGACACCAACAGTACTGCAGAAGGAGCTGCTGCTGCATTTGAATCTGCTGTCATGGCAGATGTTGTCGGAATCGTAGGCGGCTACTCCTCCACGGAAGCAATAAGCATGGTTCCGCTGGCTTCCAAATACCGTATTCCGCTGGTGATCCCCATGGCAACTGCGGATGATGATTTTATCAAAAACAATCCTTTTGTTTTCAGGGTAGCTTTCACCGACCGCCAACAATCTGAAATGATCGCAGGTTTTCTGCATTATTACCGGAAAGTCCGGCGGCTTGCCATCGCAGTTGCCATGAGTCCGGAAGATATCTACTCCAGAAATATAGCCAGAGATACTGCTGAGTCATTCCGATCATTGGGCGGTGAAATCTCCATGCTCGGCGAATTGAACAGCAAAAATTCTGACATCGTTCTGAAAAATATTGCTTCTACGATCCCTGATGCTGTACTGTTGCCTTTTGAAGGAAAAACAGCGGCGTCTTATTACAAAAAACTCCGCAGCTTCGGATACAACGGATTGATATGCGGTCCGGACAGCTGGGATGATCCGGCATTCTTTTCAACTTTATCCGGCCTCCGCAATTGCGGCAACAGTTTTTATACCGCATTTTACTCAATTGAATCCACCCTCGATGAGTGTGTGGATTTCAGAAAAGAATTCCGTAAAAAACGCTATTATTTCCCCAGCAGTTACGAAGCACAGACTTTTGATGCAGTAAACATGCTGCTTATCGGTTTCGGAAAAAATGCGTCTGATTTGAAACGCTTTGAAAAAAATTGGCTTGGGATACGCAAACATGCTGCCGCAACAGGTATCTATACAATGATGAAAAATGGCAAAACAGATCGTACGATATACATAAATAAAGTCGGAAAAACTCCGGAATCCGGGGTGGGATTTGTTCCGCGCACC
>JAFVRT010000189.1 GCA_017504125.1 Lentisphaeria bacterium | reverse complement strand
GTTTCTGTGCATCATCTGTACCGCAATAAATGCGATCAAAATAAATGCATCCAACTGATTTATGCCGCTGCATGCATCGGTTATGGCAATATCCAGATCCGGCAGGTGAAGCAATGTCCCCGAATAAATAAGTTCAACTCCGCACAGCTTCAATATCCCCGCGCTCAACATGGTTGCACTCAGTCGCAGCGGGAAGCTCAATAAAAGCATGAATTCTTCATGGTAAGGCATAAATACACAGCACCACAGCGTCGGTGCCGCACTGCTTGCTGCGATCAGTGAACCACTGAAATAAAGCACAAAGGAACAGATCATAAGCGAAAAAGCAAAGGCGGTATTCAAACTGCCGGGAAATTCTCCTCCGGGGGAGAGTGCCAGAATATTGGCAAAAATCAGCATTGTCCAGGCAGCACATTTTTCCGGCAGATTGGAATTGCGACGGTGAAATATGATGAATTTTTTCAGCATGATGCCAATGAGAATTCCCCCCATTATCACATCCACCAGCGCGGCATCCCACATCCCGGAACGTATCATGGGAAGGGCCGCAAAAAAAGCAACAAACCCCAGGAGCGTTCCATACAATGCTCCAAGGGGATGTTTCAATAGATATTTGACCGGAAATTTCATTATTATTCTCTCCGGTTGAGGTTCTGCTGTTCAGGATTCATTTTATCATATACCGTTTTCCGGATTTTTGACAGGGCGGCGGCGGCAGTTCCGTTGCTGCTGTCGATACGCAATAAAGTTTCGCAGAGCTGCCGGAGTTTTTCCGGAGATTTTCCGGCATCAGTCATCTTTATTCTGGCTTCCATGCCGGAAATATAAAGTTGTTCCAACTCTTTGCGGTAAATGGTGGCACGGGTAAGTTTTATCACATCCGGAATTTCTGACAAATTGCCGTTTTTGCGGAGTTTATCGGCATAACATAACTGGGTTTCCGGCAGTTCCGGAGCCATATTATACGCCTTTCGGGCAAGGCCGAGAGCATGGGCCGGATTGCCGTTTTCCGCATAGAGTTCAGCGGTGTTGAGTAAAACCACAAGCCGGAAGGAAGAATTTTCCGGAAAAAGAGCATATTTGTTTAATGCGGCACGGTTTCTGCCGTTTTCTCCGAGCGTTTTTGCCGCGAAGAAAAGCAGCGGAAGATTATTTTTTGCATCGGCTTTTTCCAGAATGTCGCAAGCGGCATCTTTTTTTCCGTTTTTCATTAAAAGCAGTGCCTGACAGAATGGCGCGTAAAGGGGATCTTTGCTCAAAAACTTCAAATCTTTTTCCCGCATGGCAGTACTGGCAAACTCCCAGTACTGACGGTGGATATCATAAGCAAAATGTTTCTGAAACAGCTGCGATACCCGTTCAAAATCTTTCTTTCTCATCGCCAGTGCGATCTCATACGGCAATGTTGCCATGCGTGTAGTGGCGAAGTTGCACAGATGAAATTCGATAAGCCGTTCACACTCTGCCATGTCGCGGTACAAATAATATTCGATAGCGATCTTGACGATGCCGTGGTCATGCTTGAAACGCCTCAATGCGTCTTTGAGCAATGATACATTTACCGTATAGCGTCTCATTTGCTGCAGCAAAATATATTTTGCTGTAAACGGTTCCGGTTTGCGCTGATAAAGAATTTCCGCCAGAGCAAGGAGCGTCTCCGGCTTGCGGGATTGATTTTTCAGCGAATGCTTCAGATAGTTTGAAATCATATCATCCGCCCGCGACTGCAAATCCAGATAACTGCGGCGGCCGATCAATGCTTTGTAGGAGGATGTGACGGCGGCTGGATCATCACTTTGCAGATCTGCACACAAAAATATGAAATCCGCCAGCGGAGTGTTGATGTTTTTACGCAGTGGGACCGTCAGTTCCTTCAAACTTGCCATGTCATTTTTTGCCAATGCAGTCAGGGCATCGAAGTAGTAACAGCAGAGCATACCGCTGTTTCCGGTATCCGTCTGATATTGTTCACGCAGTTTGGCGATTTTGCCGGTTTGTTTCAACAGACAATAGATTTCCGCTGTTTGGATGGCGATCTCCGGATCGTGATATACTTCCAGATGTTTTTCAAAAACCGGCAGTGCTTTGCCGAATGAATCGAAGTTGGCATAAAATCTTCCGAGGGCAGGGGCGAATGCAAAAGGATTGAGCATGTGTGCTTTGGCAAGTGCTTTGCCGGCATTGACCGGATCGTTGAGATCCAGATAAAGTTCGACAAATGCGGCGAGGATCTCCTGTTTCAAAAAAGGATCATCCACCGGAAATTTTTTCAACTTTTCAAGTTTTATGCGAACACTTGATTTGTCATAGAGAAACATTCCCAGTCCGGCAATCGAAAAACCGGCTTGCCGTTTTTCGTATAAGCGTTTGTATTTGCTCATATTGCTGTTGCGGCAGGCCGCGTAGAGCAGGAGGTCTTCTTCCCGGGGACTCAAGTCAGATTGCTGGGAAAGGAAATTTTCCAACCGGTCGAAGTAGCGGGCAAAACAGAGACTTTCAATATACGCCGATTTGTTTTTTTCACTCAACGGATTCAGGCGGTGTG
>JAFVRT010000188.1 GCA_017504125.1 Lentisphaeria bacterium | reverse complement strand
GTATAATTTTTGCGATCAAAAGGTTTTCTTGGTTGTTTTTCACCTTTCATATTGATAAGCGGTATACCACAATATAGCACATTAAAAGTAAAATTTCAAACTGAAATCCTTAATTACCGGCAAACAAAGTTTTGCAAAATACTTTATGGTACCGCCGTTATCTGAAAATAATTTTTGAAAAAATTACCGTTTTTCTGATTTTCGATTTGCTATACAGCAGAATGTATACTATATTAATCCAAGATACTGCTGAAAATGTTATGCGCGGCCCTGCCGCCTGAAAAAAATAATGTGGAGAAGATTCAACATGGAAAAAAAATGCAGTAAAAAAAGCGTTGCAGGAAGTGCTGAAAAACAGATTTCTGTCGCTTTTATCGGATGCGGCATACAAGCCGTTTCAGTCCTGATCCCCAACATCATCAAACAGAAAAACGCGATCGTAAAAGCCGTATGCGACTGCGACAGAGTACGCTGCGAAGCTGCTGCCAATATCGTCAATGAATATTACAAAGCAAACAAAAAATCCAAACTTGCCAAATGTAAAACTGTTGCCGATTTCCGTGATATACTCGCAGATCCGGCGATAGATGCCGTGTGTATTGCAACTCCCGACCATTGGCACGCCTATATCGCTTGTGCCGCCATGAAGGCCGGAAAAGATGTTTATTGTGAAAAACCACTCACCTATTCCATCGAAGAAGCCCAGCTGGTCATGAAGGCTCAGAAAAAGTTCAAACGGATCTTTCAGACCGGTTCCATGCAGCGTTCCTGGCGGGAATTCCGTACTGCGTGCATGATCGTACGCAACGGATTCATCGGTGATGTCAAATATGTTGACTGCAACTACGGCAATGCTTCAGCTCAGGACAACAAGAACATCGCCAATTTTCCGCTCAACCTCGGAGGCCCTTCCCATCCCCACCGTTTTTTCTGCCAATGGAACGCTATTGCCGGAAAACCGCAGAAAAACTCTGCTGAAGCCAAAGAGAATCCCGATGTGGATTGGGATATGTGGCTGGGACCTGCTCCCTGGTCGCCCTATTCAGACCAGTGCGCGCCTCGCGGAGAAGCCAAATTTTACCCGATGTTCTGGAGATTTGACGACAACTACGGAACCGGATACAATGGTGACTGGGGCGCGCATCATCTGGATATCGCCCAATGGGGGCTTGATCTGGATAAATCCGGCCCGGTGAAGATCGTTTGTTCCGCTGCACCTCATTCTGCCAATCCGCTTCACGGCGGACGCCGTCAGTTCGGGATGAAATTCATCCTTGAAAACGGCTGCACGATTTTTCACAATCCTTTCGGACTTTGGGGAACGGTGTTCTACGGAACCAAAGGTATCGTCGCCGTAAACCGCGGCTGTATCGCAGTATGGCTCGGACGGGGGATCAAACCCACAGCCGCCGTACGCAAAGCCATTGCGGACAATTCTTTTGAAAAGATGAAATCCATCGCCTGGTGTCCGGGAGTAAATTACGGTTTTGATCCGACCCAGAAAAAGGACGCGGCCCTGACCGAAGCTCTGGATACACTTGAAAAACATTTCAATCTGAATGAAGCTCCGGTGCAGCTCTACAAGAGTGCGCTTCAGGAACAGAACTTCATCGATTGCTGTATTTCCCGTGAAGAAACGATCTGTCCGGCAGAAACCGGGGCGCGTTCCTCGATCCTCTGCGGACTCTGCAATCTGAGTTATGTTTACGATACTGGTTTCGATTGGGATCCCGTCAAATGCACCTTTGCAAACGGCACAGGAGATCCCGCATGGCTCAAACGCGCCGTTTACCGCAACGGTTGGGAAATCAAACTCTGATATCTTCTGAAATACTGCTGCTCCGGAAAAACTGCCGGAGCAGTTTTTTATTGCCGCATCCGGTGCTGTCAGGATGCCCAAATAATGACTTTTACAAAAAAACACATTGCTTTTCCCGTTTTTCAGGAGTATATTATCCCATGGGAATACAAATCCACAACAGAAATGAAAGGATATATTGAAAATGAGCAAAGTTTTCAAAGTTGCCATTATCGGTCTTGACACAAGTCATTCTGTGGCCCTG
>JAFVRT010000187.1 GCA_017504125.1 Lentisphaeria bacterium | reverse complement strand
GCTGGTCAGCATTATCTGGTAAAGACAATCATCTCCGGCCTTTCCGGCAAAAAAGAGCTCCACCAGATTGTCCTGCCACATAGCGATCTCGTCAATTTTGCGTTTGGCGCAGAGCATCTTATCTGTATGCGGTTCATCACATTCGATACCCACATAGAAATATTCTTTATCGGCCAGCATCCGGATCCTGGTATGGACCTCGCAGCTTTCCTTACCGCGCGGGAGCATCCAAACCGGAGCGGCTTTTTTCCAGATTTTTTCATCCAGTTTTCCGTCAATGCTGATCTTTTCATTTGAGGGATGCACATAGATCGTCCAGAGTTTATTATCATTGTTGTGTTTGTTGAAACGCCGGGCTCCGTTAATGACCCGGCCCCACATTTCAGCGCGCATGAATTTTACTCTGGCCAGAGATTTTTTATCTTTTGCAGCAGCTTTTTCTGCATCATCAAAGAGTTTGTTTACTCTGTTTATCTCTGCGGGACCGTAGATTTTTGTCCAAATATCGAACTGGGAAGGCAGAACAGCCTGAGGACCGACATTGGTTTCCCGGATATTTGACATGATATCTTTGAGCCAATGGCGTTCCAGAGTTTCATAAAATTCCTTCATCTGCGGGGCTGCCGGACCATACATAAGTTTGAGATGTTCGGCAATGACGGCATCAACATCGGTATCGTTGTTCCACATCACTTTGCTGAAGACATAATAGTTCATGAAGTTGAAAAGCCAGAAATCAGTTTCCGACTCCAGAAATGAACCGAAACTGTATTTATGCACCTTTTTGAAAAAACTTCCCACCGCCTTGGGAGTAAAACCGGGGATATCTCCGATAAGATTGCCGCATTTGGTGGTATATGTCCACAAATAGGTTTTTGCATTGAGTTTTCTGTTCCAATCAGCCAGAAGTTTATAACTTTTCTGCTGGGCGGGGTTCAACTCATTCCAAGGCCCGGTAAGAGCCAGCATGACGATCACATTGGAAGGGATGTTGCAACCGGGGATATCCCGATAGTCGGCATAGGCCATCATAGTACAGTAACCGGGGATCTTTTCCTGCTGCAGACGACGGGCAATATCGGTTTTGAATTTCCAGATCAGATTACTGGAACTCTGATTGCCGTTGTCGTACGCGCCTTTGCATTTCGCACAACGGCAGGGGTAGTGGCTGTCGTTGGGCATGATATTGAAAAAGGGCAGACTGTGGCGGGAAGATTTCCAGTAATATTTGCCGTCAGGCATAAGGATCCCCCGTTCCTTTGCGCTTTTGCCGCTCAAAAACGCTTTGGCGTCCTGAAAGATCACCTCTTTCAATCCTTCGCTGCTGAAACAAAGCTGTCCCGGCTCATCACTCGCACGGGTCACAACGGAACCGTCATGCCGCTTACCATTCTCTTTGAGAGCAAAAAACTCCGGATTGCTTTTGGCAAAACGCTGAACCAGACCGAGTTCTGCCAGACCGTGGCAGTTGGGCAGATTCAAAGTGCTTTCACGCAGACGGAGTTTGGAAAGACGCTGTACAGAAGATGCAATGGAGTCATCATAGTAATTGAGTTTTCCGTTGCCGAGAGATTTTATACCGACACAATAGGTCTGCCGGTGCTGGTTATCCGGACGGTCAACGATATCGATACCCGGAACACTCAAATCCTTATTAAGCGGGACAACAGTTCCCATTTCTCCGGGGAAATAAAATCTTACTCCGCAGAAGCGTTCCAGAAATTCATAGACACCGTTGAGAGTGCCCCGTTCAAAAAATCCGGCTGTACGCAGGGGATTCCCTTTGGGGTCGTCATTACCGGCGATGATGATATTCCGGCCCGCTGTTTTGATGATATAGCCGTCACGGTCAAGCTTTTTGAGGTCGAATTTGACCGCCTTTGCGCCGGGGGCTCCAAGAATAAATGCAGTAACTTTACCGGAAGCCTTTCTGACCACCGGAACCTTTGCTCCGGTGATGCGGCTCAAAAATGCAGCAAGTTCCTTTGCAGCAAAAGCGGTAGTGCGATTTCCCGGAGCAACCACTTCGCACAACGCTTTGCCGTTGGAACCCAGGGAGAGCTTTACCTTGCTGTCGATCGTTATCTGCCGGTCAATACCCGGTTTGGGATTGAATCTGGCTGAGTTATCCGGCGCAGCGGCAGTCGCCGCAGCCGCTGCCAACAACAAAACAAGCGCAAAAATCCCCTTTGGCATGCTGTGAGCCTTTCTGTATCAGACGATCTTGACGCCGAGATCGAATCCGGTCCCGTCGGCGGAAACCAGAGCAGCAGCAGAGGTTACCGGATTGGAAAAGTCGGCAAAAATACCGCCATCCACCACATAAGAAACAGTATCTTCCACATTGGCGGCATCAAATTCAGCGGTCATCTGATCATCAGCGGGCTTGTTGCATTCATAGGTGGAAATATAGCGCAGTTCGCCGGGTTTCAGTTCAAATTCCCGTACCAGCACCGCATCTTTGCGGACGATACCGAGAAATCCAACCGGACGCAGACGGCTTACTGCAGCCACGATACGGGGAGTATCGAGAGAATCCTTTTCATAATCCAAAGCCAGCAATCCGAGGGTGAAAGCATCGCGGACAGGCATGCCGGCAGCGATTTTTTCAGCGATGGGATCGGTCTGGGAACCGTTGGAAACTACTGCATATTCACCGGCAAGGCGGACACAGTTGTAGCTGATGTAAGGATTTTTTGCCAGATCGCCTTCGAATCCGGGACGGGGTAGAATGGCAACTTTATCCCCCTGAAGCACCGCCTGACG
>JAFVRT010000186.1 GCA_017504125.1 Lentisphaeria bacterium | reverse complement strand
TTCTCCACGATCTCTGCCGCTTCGGAATCCAACTGATCTCATGACCTGACCGTCCTCCATAAAAATTACTGCAAAAAAACGGAAAGTTTGAGAAAAATACAAATTACTCAAACTTCCCGTCTTTTCAGAACATCATTCCGTCAAAAATCACGGAAGTACAGTCTTGACCAGAGGATTCTGCCGGTGGGCTTCCTCCATGACATAGACCTGACGGCGCACCTGATCGAGAGTGATCTCACGGGCTGCACCATTTACGATGACATCGTAATAGTTACCGTAGATTGCGGCTGAAAGACCTTTGTATCCGCTGTTATTGGATTCATTGTTGTCAAAGGTCCATTCTTCTTCGATCCAATCCAGTTTTTCGGAGCAATACTGACGATCTTTGCTCCAGGGTTTCCAGAACTCCTGTTTGGGAGCCTTGGCAGGATCGAAATATTTCCATTTCAACCCGTTGGGGCCGCCGGTAAGTCCGCCGAATTCAGCCTGGATGTTGTACATTTCGCCCTGAGGATAAGCGAGGAAGGAACTCACCTGAACTTCAACAAGAGGATGCCCTTCACCATACAGACTCAAAGTACAGAAGTTGTCAGCATCGCCGCCCAGTCCGTGATGTACGGAATCCATACGGCAGAAAACATTGGGCACTCCTTCACCAAAGAGAACAATAGCCTGATCCACGGGGTGCGGACCGGTATTGAAAAGGTTTCCGGCCAGCTGATCCTGACGGGTCTGCCAGTCCCAGCGGCGGTGGAAACTGCTCCAGTTGGAACGGATACAGATGATCTTGCCCAGCACGCCGGACGCGATGACTTCACGGATCTTGGTGAAGAAGGGGTAGAAACGGCTGTTCTGGTAAGGCAGGAACAGACAGTTGTTCTGTTCGGCAGTTGCCACCAGCATGTCAAACTCCGCCACAGTCGGGGCACTGGGCTTTTCGCCGATCACATTGTATCCTTTGGAAAGACCGAGTTTGGAGCATGCTACATGAAAACGGCTGGGAGTGGCGTTGATCAACAGGTCGAAACCGCCTTTTTCGATCATTTCTTCATAGCTTTCGCAGACCTGGCATCCGAACTTTTCGGCAGCGTCCTGCCGCCGCTCCGGCAGATTGTCCGCCACAGCAATGACTTTGAATCGGGGGTCGGTTGCAAGATAAGCACCATGGATATTGCATCCGCTGCGGCCATATCCGGCAATAGCTACTCTGATTATTTTGTCCATCTTTTGTTCCTTTCCTGATTTAATGGACTATGTGTCCCCGTTGCGGCGCAACGGAAAAATAAGTTTATGCTCGGCCCCGGCATCAGCACTGCCGTTGAGCAGACCGTCAATACGGTCGACAGCAGCTCTCATCAAGGCTCCGTAGTCCTGAATAAAACTGGTGATCCTGACACCCCAGACATTTTCCGGATATTCATTGTCGAAATCACTGTACCAGATATCTTCAGCAAATTTCAACCCGGCTTTATCCACCGCCCGGACAAAAGCTCCGGTCAACTGACAGGAATCTGAAACAACCAGCAGTTTCCGGCCGGAAACTGATGCAAGACGGCGTATCATCCCGTCTGAAACACTTTTAAAATCCTGCTCAGGCGTAAAGTTCCACAATTCATAAAAACGCCCCGCGCTGCGGCAGGCATCAGAAAATCCTTCAAAACGGTATTGTCCGGGCAAAGAATCTCCCCCGGAACTCATGAATACCGGTAAAGCCTCCGGTATCTCTTCCATGCGCTCCGAAACAATAACCCGGTAAGCTCCACGGTGATCGGTGGAAATACAGTTTACTCCGGGAATGACACGATTGACCACCACTTGCGGGATCCGCCCGTTCACCGCATCGATCACAGCCATCTCTGAACGGCTTGGAAATCGCCACAGCAACGCATCGTATTCATAAAGCATGTTCCAGTTGGAGCGTTTGGCCAGAAGTTCACTTTTAAAGATGCGGCAGCGCAAATTTTTGTGGAAATCAGGCACAACTCCGGAATTCCACCCGATAACTGCAATATCTCTGCGGTGTTCACTCAGCGGATTGACCGTAGTTCCGGAACCGCGGCGGCTGCTGAGCCGTCTGGAGTTGACAAGCTCCTTGATTGCTCGATCCAAAGTAGCTCTCGCCACATTGAATTCACGCATCAGCTCAAGGCGGGAAGGCAGCAGCGTTTCAGCGGGATAGATCCCGCACAGGATTCTCCGCTCTATTTCCCTTGCTATGTCGCGATAAGTTTGCATAATCGTTTAACTGAACTATTCAATATACAGATAATATAATTTGCATAGTCAACTTTTTCAAGCGATGTTCCGGATTTTTTCAAAAAAAATTCTGCCGTATGAAAAATACTATTGATTTGTGCAAATAAAACTTGAATTTTTCTTTTCAAGATATATATTCTGTTTTCTGAGGATTTTTTGTCAACACGATAAGGAATAAGTATATATGAAAATCGAACGCAACTATGAGTTCCGCCAGCGGATGGACATCGTACACCATCCGGAAACCCGCGATCCCGATGCTGTCGCCATGCCGGGAGAAACTGTGATCGATGACTCCTGGGTCATCGTATGTCCTCCTGACGCCGATGTGCGTATCACCAATACAGCATCCGATTTGCAGGACTACTTTCAGGTCGCGATGCAGCTTTCTCTCAAGATCGCTGCAAAGGCTGCAGATAAATTCATCGAACTTACCATTGATGACACCCTTGAAAAAGCTCTTTCATACAGACTCACCGTCAAGGGGAACAAGATCACCATTGCCGGTAAAGACCCCCGCGGAGTCCGTTTCGGCGGTGTCGGGTTGGAAGATATTCTGAATTTCCGTGAAGCTCCTTTTATTTCTGAGCAATCTGAGATCCATGAACGGCTCGTCACTCCCCGCATGGTCCACTCCGGCTGGGGTATCGACCAGTTCCCCGACAGTCATTTGAATGCAATGCTTCATGCCGGACTCGACACCGCCGTGGTCTTCACCACCGGTATCGACCGTACCAATGTAGGCTATCTGGACATCAATGATGTGATCCAGCGGGCCAAGAATTACGGTCTGGACACCATGCTTTACGGCTATCTTCCCGGTTACAAACATCCGGACGATCCCGATGCTCAGGAGTTCTTTGAATCAGTTTATACAACCATTTTTGAAGCCTACCCTGATGCACTCGGCATCATGCTGGTAGGTGAATCCGGCGAATTCCCCAGCAAAGACCCCGAAACCACCGGCAAGCGGCACCGCGAAAGTCTGATCGACGGCATCCCCGACCCCCGTCCCAGTCCGGGATGGTGGCCATGCAGCGACTACCCAAAATGGATCGCCCGTGTCCGTGATGCGGTACACAAGGCTTCCCCCAATGCCATGATCGTTTTCAATACCTACAACTGGTTCTGGGTGGATGAGGAACGCCGCCGCAAATTCCTGGAAAATTTCCCCGAAGATGTCTATGTGCAGATCACCTACGATATCGGTATGCGCTACAAACGCGAAGGGATCCCCAGCGTAGTCATGGATTACTCCCTCTTTGCCGATAAACCGGGATTCTATTTCACCAGCGAATCTAAAAATGCACATGCAAACGGCATCAAACCTTTTACCACCAGCAACTGTGCCGGTCTGACCTGGGATTTCGGAGATATCCCCTATCTCCCCACTCCGCAGCGTTGGATCACCCGTTTCAAGCATCTGGATCAGGCCCGCCGCGACTGGGATGTTTCCAGACATTACGACAACCACCACTACGGCTGGACTCAGTCGGTGGTTACCGATCTGGGCAAGGGATATTTCCAGACTCCTCAGGCCGATCCTGACGAACTGCTGGAACGAATCGCAGTCCGCTATTTCGGAAAAGAAGCTGCTCCCATGATGCTGGAAGCCTGGGCAAAGTGGAGTGAAGCCATGGGGCATTACACTCCCGGAAACGAAGATCAATACGGTCCTTTCCGTGTAGGACCTTCATATCCCTTCATCTTCCAACCCAACATCACCCGCACCATGGGCAACAAGGAAATCAAGTTCCCCACCGCCCCCCATGCCCATTTCGGCTGGAAGATCATCAAGACCTTCTATCAGCCTTACGAAAATATCCAGCAGTTTCCCGGCAAGATGCGTTATCCGGCCGAGATCCGTTCTCTGGAAAAAATGCTTGCTCTCTGGGAAGAAGGTCTTGCATTGATGAAACAGGCCATGCCGCTCGTCCCGGAACGCAAAAAAGAACGGGCTGAAAGAGAGATCAATCTCGGTGAATTCATAAGATGCGCCATCATCACCGGAACCAATATCAAACGGTGGTGGCTGCTCAACAATGAACTTATTGCCTGTGAAGATCCTCAAAAGGCTCTGGAACTCCTCGACAAGATCGTCGATCTTGCCAATGCCGAGATCGCCAATGCCGAAAGTGCCATACCCTTTGTGGAAAAAGATTCCCGCCTCGGCTGGGAACCCTCCATGGAGTATGTCTGCGACAAATGGCATCTGGAGTGGAAGATCCGTCAGGTGAAATCAGTTCTCGGCGGTGATATCGCGGCGTACCGTGAAATACTCAACCTCAAGTAAGCAGTAATTGCAATGGAAATACAGGTCTGGAGCGTAAGCCAGGTAAACACCTTCGTCAAACAGACGATGGAGGAGGCTTTCAATCCATTTTGGATATGCGGCGAGATCAGCAATCTGCTGATCCACCGCTCCGGACATGTCTACTTCACATTGAAAGATGCAAGATCTCAGATAAAAGGCTGCTGGTTCGGAGGAGCTGACGCGGCAAGACAGCTCCATCTGAACAACGGCAGTCTGGTTGAAGCCTTCGGCAAACTGGGAGTATATGAAGTACGGGGCGAATATCAGATCAATGTCCGCCAGATGCGTCTGGCAGGTATCGGTGATCTGGTAAGACAGTTTGAGGAACTCCGCCGCCGACTCGAAGCCGAAGGACTTTTTGCACAGGAACGGAAAAAGCCCATACCTGCCCTGCCCCGCCGCATCGGTGTCATCACAAGTCCGACGGGAGCTGCGATCAGAGATTTTTTACAGATCATAAACCGCCGGTTCCCCAATGTCCACATAACCATATTTCCATGCCAGGTGCAAGGAAGTACTGCAGCAGCAGAAGCCGCCGCCGGTATTGAATTTTTCAACCGCACCAAAGCAGCCGATGTTCTGGTGATCACCCGCGGCGGCGGCAGCATGGAGGATCTGTGGCCATTCAACGATGAATTTCTGGCAAGAAGCGTTGCCGGAAGTGCCATTCCGGTAATAAGTGCCATCGGACACGAAATCGATTTCACGATTTGCGACTTTGCGGCAGATTTGCGTGCACCGACTCCTTCGGCAGCAGCAGAATTGGTCATCGGACGCAGAGCAG
>JAFVRT010000185.1 GCA_017504125.1 Lentisphaeria bacterium | reverse complement strand
GCGGTCGCAGATACTGCCGAAGCGGTCGATCATGAACTGATAATTATGCTGTTTGGTTCCGGCGGGATCGAGGTGGATCTCAACGGAGTTGTCCTCCCACATATCGGGATCATCAAATGCGCGCTTTTTACCGGGCATCTTGTCGGTGAATGGTTCTTCGCAATCAAAGAGGAAATAAAGATTTTCCTTGTCAAAAAGCATTTTTACGACAGTAAGCACTTCTGCTTCGTCTTTTTTAAGCGGCAGCAGGGTAATGGCGGGGGCATCGTCCCATGCCTTTTCATTGCCGGAACCGTCGATAGTGATTTTTTCGCCGGCCTTCAAAGCTCCTGCATCGGCCTGCCAGTATTGAATGGCGTTGGCATTTTTGAAATAAGTTGCGGCCGCATCATTCAGCGGTCCCCAGAGGTTTTTGCGGATGAATCTTATGCGTTCAAGGGCATCTTTTTCTCTTGCGGCAAGTTTTTCAGCTTTGTCAAAGAGGCCGTTGATCCTTTTTACTTCTGCTGGGGAGTAGATTTGAGTCCATATCTTGTGTTCTGACGGAGGACGGACGACAGGGCCGAGAGAAGTTTCCTCTACATTGTTTACGATATCTTTCATCCAGTGATTTTCGAGAGCATCCATGAATTCCTTCATGGGGGCGGCTCCGGAACCGAACATCACTTTGCGGTATTCATCAAGGAGTGCATCAACATCGGTGTTATTGTCCCACATGAGTTTGCAAAACACATAATTGTTCAAATGACTGAAGAGCCAGTAATCGGTTTCGCTTTCGAGGAATGCTCCGAAAATGTATTTGTTGACCTTTTTGTAATATTGGCCGATAGTCTTCGGTGTAAAATTGGGCACATGATACACTCCGCGGACAGAGGCTTTGGTGGTATAATTCCACATATAGGTCTTGGAGTTGAGTTTTTTGTTCCAACGCTGCAGAAGCATTTCATCCTGCTGCTGTTTAGCTTTGTTCATTTCACCCCAGGGACCGAATGCGGCAACCTGAAGCAGCACATTGTCGGGGATAGTCTGTTCGGGAACCTGACGGGTGAGGTCGTAGGCCATCATGGTGACGATACCGGGGATTTTTTCTTTTTTGAGCCGGTTGGGAATGGAAAGCTGTTTTTCCCAGGTGAAATCGGCGGCCTTTTTGCTGTAGCCGCTGGCAGAATCATTGCCAAGCCCCACATGGTAAGGAGCGCACTTCTTGCAGCGGCAGCGGATCATGGAGTCGTTTGGCATCATGTGGAAGAAGGGTTTTGTATTTACCATCCACATACGGGCTCCTGACATATTGCGCTTTTTGATCGCAGCTGGGCCGGTAAGGATCGCTTTGGCATCCTGATAGATTTCCTCCATGATCCCGGAACTGAAGCAGAGGTGACCGTGGACATCGCTTGGATCACGCACTATGATACCGTCGGCGCGGCTTCCGTCGATCCGGGTGGCGAAGTATTCAGGATGAGTTTTGGCAAAACGCTTGATATAGCCGAAACAGGCAAGGGAGTGTCCGTTGGGAACATTCATGCTGGAAAAACGCAGTTCCCGTGTGTGATCGGTCAAGGTTTGATTGTAACTGCGGGCAGAATCGTACCATTTGGTACTTCCCCACCAGATTTGACGGTATTGGGCATCAGGGCGGTCATAAACAGTCATGGAAGGAACCTGCCAATCTTTTTTCCGGGGAAGGATCGTGCCGTGTTTTCCGGGAAAATAGAAGCGGGCTCCGGCAAAGCGTTCCATGAAATCAAGGGCGGCGTAAAATGTTCCTTCGCCTCTGTCGGGAAACAGCGCATCGCTTCCCGCCAGCAGAATGTTACGGCCGGAAGCGGCGATAACAAATCCGTCACGGTCGAGCCGGGTGAGGGCGATCCTCAGTGATCTTGCAAAATCTCCGTCGCCGAAGCGCAGTACAGTTGTTCCGGAAGCTGCGGGCAGTTTGGAAACCGGTTTTATTTTTGTTCCGGTGAGTATGGAAAGATACGCGGCAAATTTATCGGCACGTTCTTTGATGTGCCATGAAGCATTGGCCGGTACATAGAGTTGAAACACGACTTTCCCTTTTGTCATCATGGGGATCATCGTCTTTCCGAGTTTGACGGATCGCGGACTTACAGGAGTTTTCTGAAATCCGACAGCCGCAGTCAGCGTGGACATGAGTGCGGCCAACAGCAGGATTGTAATAAAATTTTTCATTTCAGTATATTTTTCCCTTCTTGTGTGTTTTATGCTGCGGACAACTTACCAGGTGTCGACCGGAGTGATATTAAGGCTTTTGAATTTACTGGAATAGGCCCAGAAAGTCTGCTTTATTGCATTGGTGTCCCGTACATTGAGAGGTGTTCTCGCTCTGGTGATAGATGCCGCATGACCATCAAGAAATACGAAAGATGCACTGCCTCCGGAAGCGATCTGAGGATTATTCAGCTGATCTTCAGGATTCTGATTGTTATGGGGAAAAGCCGGCCGGTAAACATCATCTTCCGGAGCTATAAAGCCATCGCAATTACCCATTCGCGATTCACCAACATAACAACTGCGCGACGGGGTGGAAAAAGATGCAGCATGGGTGATGTGTTTCTTTCTGTCAGAAGAATAAGTGAACATCTTACTGATACCGACAGTATATATAGGTGAATCACTGTTTCCGGTGGTTGAACCGGGACGGTTGATTTCGCGGGTGGGGCAGAGCAGGGGATGTTTTGTATAGGTTTGTCCGTTTAGCATTGCGCAACCGATTGGAATGTTGCCGGAGTAACCCGAACCGGAGTAACCCACATAAGGATTGAGAGAAATTCCCCAATAGGTACCGCCGGTCCATGATGAGTGATTGAGGAATGGATTAAGAAAATCCTTATTGTCCTGCATGTAAAGCGAATTCGCCTTGCCGATCTGTCCGAAATTGTTGATGCATTTCATACTCTGGGCTTTTCCTTTGGCCTGTTGCAAAGCAGGTAAAAGCATGGCGGCAAGAATTGCAATGATCGCTATTACAACAAGCAATTCTATAAGCGTAAAAGAGGTTGTCATTATTTTTTTGTATTGAGACTTGTGAATTTCCATAGTTACACTCTCCTGAAATGATAAATTGTTGTTTGCTTGAAATTGATTTCGTCTGTGCCGGAAAATATTTTGCGGCATTCCATACTGAGTTTTTTACTTCTCCACCTCCATTTTCGTACTTGACGGAATTTGATTTGTATGTTTTATACTTTTACGGAAAACTATTTCTGTCGGTATTCTCAAAACACTCCGGCAGTCATCGCCGGACTCCAGTTTATTGAGCAGTAATTTGGCTCCTTCCACATAACAGCGGCTCATGGAACGGTCTATTGCGGTAAAAAAAGCTGCTTCACCGGCATTTTTACCGTGGGCCTCAAGATTGTCAATACTCAGGATATCGGGAATAAAACCAGATTTCAGAAAATATTCATACATACCTTTGGCAATGTATCCGGAAAGGGCGATGAATAAAGTATCGGCATCTTTTTCTGCGGAAAGTGTTCTGGCGAAGTTATATCCCCAGAGCATGTTGAACTCGCATCCTCCATTGGGAAGTTTTTCCATTTCATAGGGGATCTGTAACTGATGCATACTGAAAAAGTTGATGACCTGTTTTGCGGTATCTTCCGCATCGGTATAACACGGTTTCAGAAAAACGATTTTTTTGTAACGCGTGATATCGACATTGTCCAGAAAATCTTCCAAAGCTGTTGAAAAATCAGGAATGACTTGACTGCACAATATTTGTTTCTCCTCGATTCCCACAGAATCGATCAGGACTATCGGCCCGGAAAAACGGCGCAGAGCAATAATGGAAACAGGATCAAGGAAACTGCTGTGTACGATAAGGCCGTCAAGATTTTTGAGGACTTTTTCTGCGGATTCAAGTTTCAGTAAAGCCCTGTGCTGAACGATCAAAGTTTCTGTATGCGGGGCGGATTCCAAAAAATCCAGTAAATCCTCCAATGCCTCATTGCAGAGCGGATCCAGCATGGGGCCCGGCATCATGCATGCACAGCCGATCCGGAATTTCTTTTCCGGCTGTTTCCGGAAAAAGTTTCCCTTGCCATAGACAGAAAAAAGAATACCCTCGTCAGTCAGGCACTTGACGATTTTCAATGCGGTTCCTGTGGAACATTCAAGCAGCTGTGCAAGTT
>JAFVRT010000184.1 GCA_017504125.1 Lentisphaeria bacterium | reverse complement strand
GGCTGCCGCATGACGGGATCCCCAAAGACCGGCAATGACAAAGGGGATGAAAGAAAGCATTGAGAAAAGAGTATTTTTATTTTCCGGCTCAATGACGAATCGGCGCAATACAGCAAAAACAACTTGAAGTATCAGCAGTAAAATAAAGAGATACACAGAACCTTCAACCAGCAGCAGACACATGGAAATTGTACCGGAGATCCCCCACAATATACCATTCAGCCGATCCCGGCTTCCGGTAAGAAGAAACAGAGAACATGCTCCTGTGATCGCCGGAGCGGCGGCATACATGGGATGGATCGAGGTGGTTCCAGCCAGAAAGACCGCAGGAGAAAGGAGAAATATCAACGCTCCGGCTTTTCCGGCATTGGGGAAATTGCTTTTTTTCCCGGCAAGAAAAATGAAAATCCCGGCAGCCAAAGTCAACAATGCCGGAACAAGTCTTGCTGAAAAGGCTTTCAAACCGAAAAGTTTCAGCGGAATAATATTCAGCCAGCTGGAATAATGAGGAGTGCTGTTTTTCAACAGGCAGTTGACGGCTTCTTCAAACTCCGCATACTCAAAAAGAAACAACGGACGCTGCCACAAACTGCCGATATAAATAATGATCCCTGCAAGGACGATCCATAAGGTGACGCTGATCTTTTTCAAATCCAGTCCCATTTTTTATGTTGCAACACCACCGGAAAAACGAATTTTTCCGGTGGCAAACAGTTATTTATCAATATTGCAGCAGCTGTTGAGCCGCCACACTCCTAATATAGCATGCCAAAATGAAAAATCAAGGCTGCAATGTTGCGTTATTCTTCAAAATCAAGACAGAGTCTTGTTTCGGTAAAAGGCCGTACTTTGGAATCGGCAACTGCCACATGAGCCGGGTGGACGGCATAATTTTTCAGAGCAGCTTCATTGGCAAAAGCTGAATCCAGCATGACATCAGCATTGGAGCTGGGGAGTCCGGCAGTTTGAACTTTTATATATTCCAGACCGGGGATGACTCCATGCAATCCTTCAAGACCGGCTTTGATACCGGCTTTGATATTTTCTTTTTCTGCATCGGAAAATCCGGCCTTGAGTTTCCAGAGAATAATATGTTTGACCATTTTTCAGTTTTCCTTTTTATTGTTTGTTCCGTATTTTATGCCGTAAAAAAACGGCTGTCATGACAGTAAAAGCTCCCGCAAACATGCACATCAACGGCAGGGCGGGGATCTGATAGCGTGGTGCACATATCGGACCGGGCATGAAAAGGTAGAACTCCGCCAGCCCCAGAAACAGCAGCCACAAATACCAGCGGCGGCGAAAATGGAACAATGACCATATCAGTACAGCGATCGTTCCGAGATAAATCATGGCGGTTACTGCCAGCAGCGGCCCCAAAGATAATGGCAGATACCAGCGGCCTTCAAAATAGTGATTTACCGCTGCAAGCAAACCTTTGCGCTTCAGCACATCCATGGTTCCCCGGTCAGATTGGGTAAGACCGGCGATTTCAAATAGCGCAGGAGCATCCGGAAGCAATATGTTGTGCCAATTGAAATGCTGTTTTACTGCAATGAACGGATGTTGAAAAATGATTTTCCGCAATTGAGCGATTTTCCATTCTTCTCTGGATCTTTCGTCCGGAAAACGCTTTGAGTCTTTGAAGATCCTGTCATATTCTGCAATAATGGATCGTTTTTCTTTTTCATAACTGGTATTATTGGCTTCCGCGAGGATCATCGCGCCGTTTTGATGAAGCATGGCTCCGGTATTGGTATCGATGCACCATGGAGCTCCGGATGCGGCATTTCTCGCCATCCATGGGGTTATCAATGCGAAAAATATCAATATACCTCCCAAAGAGGCTGTGATCTTCCGCTGCCATGCAACTCCGGGCATCAGCCACAGCATTACCAAAGCAGGAGCGATCCATGGCAGGTTAATCGGACGGATCAAAGTTCCTGCCGCAGCTGTAAGAATGCAAAGAAAGAAGTATTTCAATTCTTTGCGGCGGTAGAAGTACAGAAAAAAACAGCATTGCCATGCGGCAAAAAATCCGAAAAGGGTGTCCGACAACAGCATGGGAGCATTGGCCATGGCAGTAATGTTGAATGCCAGTAATGCTGCAGCGATCATGCCCGCGCTGCGGCCGGCAAATTTTTTTGTGCAGCAGTAGACCGGTACAAGTGTCAGGGTACTGAATACTGCTCCGGCGATTGCCAGCAGCAATATGTGATACTGACATGAGATCCACATCATACCGGCTGCCAGCCAACTGTATCCGGGGGCACGGCCGGTTCCGGAAAATCTGCCTTCAAGCATTGCTTTGGCCGGTTCGAGGTATGTGGGGGTGTCCGGACGGCACAACCGTTCCGGAAATCCGGCGGCGATCACAGCCGGGATCAGGCGCAGCAGAAGTGCTGCCGCAAATATCACCGTCAGAAGAAGGATTGCTTTTTTTCTGTTCATAAATTCAATCCCGGCGGATTAGCACCAGGGTCTGATCGTCAGATTGACTTTCTTCGTATTCAATGATCCGTCTTGAGATCGAATCCACGATTTCATTGAGGGTATTGCGCTCGCTGCAGGCATTTTCAAAAGTTTCCACCAGCTGTTCCTGACCGAATTCATTACCTTCGGCATCAACGGCTTCGGTAAATCCGTCAGAGTACATCATAACAGTCGTTCCCGGTTCGATGGCGATGCAGATCGTGTCAAATTTCACCAGTTTGGCGGGCAGGATCCCCAACGCGGCTCCGCGCGGGGACATGATACGGATATGATTATGGACAAATGTTACCAGATCGGTATGGCCTGCTCTGGCAAATTCAAGAAGCATATTTTTACGATCCAGCAGACAGCATCCCAGAGTTATGAAGCGGTCAGCATCGGTGTCGCGGTTGAGCTTGTCGCTCAATTTACAGAGAAAATCGTGCAATGTGGTGAAGTTGTCTATAAGCGAACGGGCAACACTTCTGGTCATAGCGGTAAGCATACACGCCGGAATACCTTTGCCGCAGGCATCTGCGATCATCACCAGCATACGGTCTTCATCGATTTTTATGAAATCGTAAAAATCGCCGTTGACCTCTTTTGCGGAACGGGAATAGGCATGGATGGAAAATTCACCCCATTTGGGATTGCTTTTGGGCAGCAGGGATTGCTGAAGCACTCTGGCAAGTTCCAACTCCTGATCGATACGGTCGCGGCGGCTGATTTCACCATAAGCCACCACCAGATTGTGAACCATCAATACCTGAGGTGCCAGCAGCTTGAGCCGCTCAAACTGATTGGAGGAGAAGGGTTTTCCAGGATGCTGACGGTTGTTGACCGCGCAAATCACTCCTATGATCGCTCCGTCCCGGATCATGGGGACCGCCATTACACCGCCGAGGTTGCGAAACTCCGGGTAGGACATGAAGCGGTCATCTTCCGCCCCGCACGGGACCTGTTCGGCCAGGCGGGAAATGATTATGCCGCCCAGAAATCCTTCGCCGGGAGCGATAGTTTCACGGCGTATGGTTTCAAGCAGATGCCGGCGGCGGGTGAATACCAGTTTGTTGGAAGTATGGACCAGCGGGTAAGTTCCGTAAACACTCACTCCGTGCAGTTCGCTGCCTTCCATAATGTAAATAGCCACCGATTCACAATCGGTCTGTTCACCGATGTGGATGGCGGCTGCGTTCATGGCACCGAAGAAACCTTCTTCCCCTTTGATACCGGCTGAAAAGCGGGTGAGGAAGTTGGAAATTTCCCGGCGCCGTGATTCTGATTCATCCAGAGCGATACGCAGACGGAATGTCCGGTCAGATTGACGGTAGAGCAAAGCACCCAACAGCACTACTGTCAGAAAGAGCAGTATGATCGCAGCTATTGAGAAACCTTCCATAGGCACTCCGAAAATTATTTCCCAGCCTGATATTCCTGAAGCGATTTCAATTCAGCTTCACCGGATTTGGCTTCGCGGATACCGGCCACCGTGGCTTTGGCAGCCGCAATGGTGGTCATATAGGGTATCTTGTACTGGATAGCCTGCATACGGATATTGCTGTCATCGATCTTGCTCAACTTGCCGAGAGGAGTATTGATGATGAGAGAAACTTCCCGGTTTTTGATCAAGTCAGAAACATTGGGGCGTCCTTCATTGAGTTCGCAAACCACCTTGTGGGGGATGTTGTTTTCAGCGAGATATCTGCCGGTGCCTTCAGTAGCTACCAGTTCGAAACCGAGATCGCACAATTCGGTGACGATGGGGAGCAGTTCTTCACGCTCGCGTTTGGCGACAGAAACCAGTACTTTGCCGCCCAGCGGCAGGGGCATGCCAGCGGCCTGCTGAGATTTGAAATACGCCATGCCGAAGGTATTGGCCATACCCATAACTTCGCCGGTGGCACGCATTTCAGGTCCCAGAACCGGGTCGACTTCGGGGAACATGTTGAAGGGGAACACCGCTTCTTTGACTCCGAAATAGGTGGCGGGCTGGGGACGCAGATATTCCTTGCAGTCCTCAAGTTTTGCTCCGAGCATCAGCAATGTAGCGACTTTTGCCAGCGGCACTCCGGTAACTTTGGCCACGATCGGCACAGTACGGGAGGCGCGGGGATTGGCTTCAATGATCCAGACCTGATCTTCACAGACGGCGAACTGAACATTGAGGATCCCCACCACATTGAAGTCGCGGGCGATGAGCGCAGATTGTTCGGCAATAGTCTTGAGGTGCCGCTCAGGAAGCGTCGGCGGGGGAATGGAGCATGCGGAGTCACCGGAATGGATACCGGCAAGTTCGATGTGTTCCATTACCGAGGCCACGAAAATATTTT
>JAFVRT010000183.1 GCA_017504125.1 Lentisphaeria bacterium | reverse complement strand
GATAATAATCCAAGTTGTTGTCATTTTATACCTCCTTACCTTTTTATGGACCTTTGCATTAACAAAATATACTGCAAAAGTAGTGTTTTTTCAAATATTCTGTCAGACTTTTCAATTGATTATTTCGCTGCGGTACGGCAGGGAATCAAGAAACATGCGCCCATAGCTTCTTGAGATCAGTCTCGGATCAAGGATAGTGATATATCCCCGGTCATCCCTGTTGCGGATAAGTCTGCCCGCCCCCTGCCGGAATTTCAGAACGGCTTCCGGCAGAGAATAGCCGGAAAAAGAATTTCCTCCCTCCCGCTCGATTTTTTTCATTCTGGCTGCGATCAGCGGATGGGAAGGTACAGCAAAAGGCAGTTTGGTTATGATGACATGGCTCAGAGCTTCTCCCGGAACATCGACTCCGGTCCAGAAACTGTCGGTTCCAAAGAGAACAGAATTGACATCTGCTTTGAAATCCCGGAGCAATTGAGAACGGCTGCTGCCATTTCCCTGAGCCAGCAAAAGCCAGTCATTGTCGAGAAAATCCTGTTGGAGCGTTTCCTGACAATAGCGCAATATTTCATAACTTGTAAAAAGTACGAAGGCTTTGCCGTCAGTTACATCGACCGCTGAAAATATTTCATCTGCCAATGCCTGTTTGTATTCCCGGTATTTGGGGTCCGGCATGCGCCTGACCAGGCGTATTGTCGCCTGATCAGGAGAAAATGGCGAATCCAGCAGCAATGTGCGTCCGGAAAAACCGCTGTGGCTTATAAAGTAATCAAAACTGTTCCTTACGGTAAGGGTCGCGCTGCATAAAATTACAGTAAAATCCTGATTAAAAAGCAATTCCGACAGTATTTCCGCTATATTCAAAGGTGTTGCATTCAAAGTTACACCGCCAGATTCATTTTCTGCATAATATACAGCATCCGGCATGGTACGGTGCATAAAAGCATCGAGATCATCAACGGTTTCCCGGCAGCGGGAGATCATGGATTCGATTTCGGTTTTGAATGATTCGTCTTCATCTTCTTCGTTGTCGGCCAATTTCTGCAGATGCGAGGCAAGGCGCATCATCTTGGGAGTCAGACCGTCAATAAAATTTTCCGGATGATTTATTTCGACAGCCGATTCATTATGCCGGTTGAGAAATTCTTCGAAACCGGCAAAGAAACCGTAACTTTCATCTCTGGTTTCGGCTACCATACCGCGCAATTCCGGCGGTATGCCATGACTGCGCATCAAAAGGCCTTTGGCATTATCCGGATTGTAAATGCGGTTCAGCATGCTTATCACTACCGGTCTGGAAAGGCGTACTCCCAGATGTCCGGCTGCAGAATCTTCGAGAGTATGTGCCTCATCAAAGATCACAGCCCCGTAATTTGGCAGCAATGTCCCGGCACCTTCCTCAAGGCAGCGCATGGCAAGATCGGTGAAAAATAATGCGTGGTTGGCCACTATTATATCGGACTGCTCCCATTGACGGCGAGCCTTGAAGTAGCAACAGTTCCTGAAATGAGGACACTTTGCTGCCATGCAGTTGCCGCTTTCGCAGCAGATCATGTTCCAGATTTCCCGGTCGATGCGGAACTGGAAGTCATCTTTGGATCCTTCAGTCCCCTTTTCCAGAGCCATAGCAACTCTTTCGATATCCAATGCAAGGGAGGGATTGGGCAGCAGCGTATCCCGTTGTTCCCCGCTCAGCATGGCAAAACGGCGGCGGCAGAGATAATTGCGGCGACCTTTGGCAAGAGAAGCCTTGATCTCCATTCCGAGCATCCTGCTTAAAAATGGAATATCCTTGTTTATCAGCTGTTCTTGAAGATTTATGGTTTCAGTACTTATTATTGCCGGACGGCAATGGCGTTTTGCCCGGAAAATCAGCGGTATCAGATAAGCGAAACTTTTACCGACTCCGGTCGGAGCTTCGATACAGAGATGCTCCCCGTCGCAGAGAGCTTTGGCAATGGCACCGGCCATGGCCCGCTGCTGCGGACGGAGTTCACTTTTGATCCCGGCACTTTGGGCATTTTGCGCGAGAGTTCCGCCGGGAGCAAAAAAATCATCACATTCCTTTTGAAATTCTTCACACAAAGTTTCATCACAACTCACTTCGTAGTCGGTTTCAAACTCATCAAGGGAAAAATCTTCATCCGGCATGAAAGGATCATCAAATGGGGTACCGGAGGGTTTTATCATATCGGATCACTCCAAAGAGTACATTGTGCAAGCAGCTGATTTATCTGAGAATCATTCAGGTTGAAGCGTTCTCCGATGCCCCGGATGATCCTTGCCGCATGGGCAGATGATCCGACGGCAAGGTCGGCAGCACTGCGTTTGAACTCAAATTCTATCTTGTCTATACGGCACATGCCGGAAATATCGGGATCGCATTTCAGCTCCATATTTTCCACATTAAAAAGTTCTATGCGGAGCGTGGGCTGTTCCTCCTGCCAATTCAATTCGCTGTAGAGTCTGCCTATGAAATTGGTGATGCAGCAGGTCCAGCGGATCAGCTGACTGCCGTCGAGAATACGGCCGGGAACAGTTGCTCCGGTACAATGGAACAGTCCGCTTTTATAGAGCTGCCACATCCAATCGGCCTGTTCAGCCATGAAACGGAGCGATACATTGGTAAAATATGCGTTCCTGATATCTTCTCCGGCAAAAAAATCACTTCCCGGCTGCCAACGCCATGCCGCCGCAGCAGCCCGGCGGAGTTCCTGAAGATCGAAGCGTACCGGATCAAAATTTTCCGGAATGACAGATATCTGCAGAATACAGGAATCTCTGGAAATGTTTTTGTGCCTTTTGAAAAATTCGGATGAAGAAACGATCAGCTCGTTGAAACGCTGCAGACCGTTGCTGTCAGTAAAAACAGTACCGCTTTCATAAAGGATACCGCGCAGAACCTTGGCCAATTGTTCTCTCTGATTGCGCATTGCCCGCTGAATAAGCTGCTGCATTTCCACAGCGCGGGTCGCCGGACGGCTGGAGGCTTCCGGCGTGCGTATGTAAAACACTCCTGAAGAAAGTTCCGTATCCACGCTGTTGCAGCAGACATGCGGTAATTGTCTGAAGGGTTTTACCGCAAAAACAACAAATCTTTTGCCGTCGATGACAGGTCGTTCAATGGTAAAGTCAATTGGAGGTTCCACACAGCGGTTGACAAAAGTCCCGACTGCGGAAGGATCGAACGATGCCGATTCTTCATCACTCACTCCGGTATAAAGGGCAGGTTTTCCGGCAGCATCTTCACCGACACCGATCACGACATATCCGCCTTTGGTATTGGCAAGGGCAATGAGATGCCGGATTATCTTTCCTTTGCCGGCCCGTGAAAGAGCGTTCCACGATTGAGCCGCTTTGTAATCCAGTTCGTCTGATTCGATCCCGCGATATACTATGTCGCGTAATTGCTGTTCCGGAAAATGTTCCATATTTTTTATTCCACGGACTCCGGATCGTAAAGCATGTACTGGCAGTTGTCGCAAAAAGCGATTTCACCGCGTTTTATGGCAACAGCGGTCTGAGCTGTGATCTTGAGCTGACAATGACCGCAGTTTTCATTTGGCGCAGTCACCAATGGCGCACAGTTGCCTTTGCCGTTCAACAATGCTTCATAAGGAGAGAGCAGGGCAGGTGGAATATCGGTCATAAGTCCGGGACGGGCGGATTCCAGTTTTGCGATCTCCTCTTTTACCACTTTGGAAAAGCTGAAAAGTTCTTCAAATTCAACTTTGAGATTTTTGATTTCCGCATCGTTGGCAAATTTTATTTTTGCGCCTTCCCGTTTGACTTTTTCCAGCTCATCTGCCGCAAGAATAATGCGTTCTTCGGCCTCTCCTATCTTTTGTTTGTTGAGTTCAATGGAGTTCAGCATAGCCTGATACTCGGTGTTTTTCTTCACCAATGCACTTTGCTGGCGGAGCTTGTCGCTGGAACTGTTGAGTTCGGCGATAAGATCTTCTTCCTGTTTGATCCTCAATTTTACGGCTTTGACTTTGGCAACAGCCGCTCCGGTGGAAGCCAGGAGTTTATCGCGTTTGGCGATAATATTGTTCATTTCTTTCGGCAGGGTTTCCAAACGGGTTTTCAAATCCCGCAATCTCATATCGGCTTCCTGGAGTTTCAAAAGTTTCCGGAGTGGTGTGCTGCTCATAAGATATTTTTCCTTATCTGAAAATTTTTAAAAAAGTTCCATTTGAGTGCCTGGAGATTTCAATCCCAGTTTCCGCCATGCTTTCGGAGTTGCCACCCGTCCTTTAGGCGTGCGGGTAAGCAGTCCCTTTTGTATGAGGAATGGTTCGTATACCTCCTCAATAGAGTCTTCTTCTTCGCCTACAGATACCGCAATATTTTTCAATCCCACCGGGCCGCCGCGGAAATTCACGATAATCGTTTCCAATATACGGATATCCATTTCGTCCAGACCATCGGTATCGATCTGCAGCAGTTCCAGCGCGGCTCTGGCAACTTCTCCGGTTATGATAGAATCCGCTTTGATCTGAGCATAATCTCTGGCGCGGCGGAGCAGATTATTGGCGATACGGGGAGTTCCGCGGCATCTTGAAGCGATCTCTCCGGCTCCTTCCGGTTCGATCTCCACTTTCAGTATTTCAGCAGAACGGCTGATAATGGCCTGAAGACTTTCGTGATCGTAATAGTCCAAACGGACATTCACTCCGAATCTGGCCCGTAAAGGAGCGGTGATCATCCCCTGTCTGGTGGTGGCTCCGATGAGCGTGAATTTGGGGACAGAAAGTCTGACCGATCTGGCTCCGGCCCCCTGTTCCAGCATGATGTCGATAAAGAAATCTTCCATTGCACTGTAAAGATACTCCTCGACTGTGCTGCTGAGCCGGTGGATCTCGTCGATAAAAAGGACATCTCCCGGTTCCAGCGCGGTAAGCAGACCTGCCAGATCTCCCGGCTTTTCGATGGCCGGACCGCTGGAACTTTTCAGAGAAGCCCCCAATTCGTTGGCCACGATGTAAGCCAATGTGGTCTTGCCAAGTCCCGGCGGACCGCAAAGCAGGATATGATCGAGAGCCTCCCCGCGTTCTTTTGCCGCTCTGACAAAGAGTTCAAGCTGGTCTTTTATCCTGTTTTGTCCCGGAAATTCGGAAAAATGCTGCGGCCGGAGAGTGGCTTCTTTTGCCTCCTCCCGGCGATTCAAAGTCGATGTGATGAAACGTTCCGTCATTTTTTTTAAGAAAAAAACTTGTTTTTAGCATAAAATTGTGTTACTTTATAAAAATAACATGCAATCTTGG
>JAFVRT010000017.1 GCA_017504125.1 Lentisphaeria bacterium | reverse complement strand
GGTTTCAGCTGCATAATGCTTTTTTTGCCGACAGAAATCTTTTTTGGCAGCGGCGCGGCAGTCAGAGTGACAGCTGCACAACACAACATCAGAGCCAGAAAAAATCTTTTCATAAAAAATCCTTTTTGTTATTTTTCAGAAATGGTGAATTTTACCACTTTCAACGACAGAGGAGCCACCTTTTCATCTCCGGAAGCATTGCCGACCGGCAGAGAAAGCCGCCATGAGCATTCTTCTTCTGCTTCGGAAAGGTTGACAAGGAACACCATGACTTCGCCGTTGTTGTTCCAGTAAGCGGCGATACCGCATTTGTCGTTGCCGACAGATGCCATTCCTTCGCCGGGGGCGGTGTGATGGGCATAATTCACCACATCGTCAAATTCCTTGCGGTACTGGGCGTAGAAGTCGGTATAAGGTTTGGTTCCCATGGAAACGGTCGCGTGATGCAGCAGCGCACAGAGAGCATAACGGCGATGGTCGGCTTCAGAAGCCTTTCCGGGCAGCATGCAGCACACCTGACGCGAAGTGACATTCATAAAGTGGGCATGGGGAGAGAACATGAAGGGCGAAACGATGGATCCCCCAATTTCTTCAGTAAGAACCATGGAGGCGATATTGCCTGCAATGATATTGGGTTCTCTGGTCAGATGCAGATATACTGCACCGTCATATTCTGCCACCCGGTCATAGCTCCATGACAGAAAATCGATCAATTCACGATAATCCCAGTGACGGCGGCCATGTTTGGGTGAAAGACACTCTTTGGCACTGCACCAGTCGTAGTACACACCTTTGAAAGCGTGTTTACGCAGAACTTCATCAATGGTATCGATACGCTTTTTGAGCCATCCGGTCTTGAGGCACATCTGATATCCGAATAATCCGTGACCGCTGTAACTGGGGATGATGTTGTCGCCTTCGATAGCGATACGGCCCCATTCTTCAGCATTTTCCGCAAAATCGGGTGCTTCCGGATGATACTCATGGATCGAGAAGTAAGGAACCACATCGATCCCGGCGGCATTGGCCATGGCGAGCATTTTATCCATTTTTTCCATTTCGTCGGCGGGATAAGGCGGATAGTCTGCATCACGCCAGAAAATACCGTTGTCAAAACTGTCGCCGTCATTGTGCAGACGCATCAACGACACACCGGCATCTTTCAAGGCATCGATATCAGACTGCAGCGGCCAGCGATTTTCAAATCCGCGGTAGCCGTGGAGCATATTGCCCGAACAGGGAACCAGCGGAGCCATTTTTTCTCTGACAAAGGGGAAAGCAAGACTGAAGTCAAAGGGAAGTTTTCCTTCCAGATACTGTCCGTCACGGCGGCAGTCCACCGCAGAAAAACGAATCTCGTAGCACTTTCTGTTCTCGCGCCATGCCACATACCCCATTTGCAGCCCCGGCAGAGTTCCGCCGATAGAATCCCATTGGGCAAGATCATCTCCCAAAACCATCTGAAATCCTTCGACGCCTTTGCGGAACATCAGCAGCGCACGGGGCAGATGCGAAGATTCGTAAGCGGCGTGGGGGGACGGAGCTATATCCATATAGTGTTTTACGCCGTTGCCCATGTAGGGACTTATGGATTCATACAAGGACTCCTGCAAAGCCAGACAATTCATATCTCCGGAAGCATACAGCGAACCGATCTGAACCATGCCGATATCATCGATACGGCGGGAAGCGTCGATCTCGGCCCGGAACATGGCTTCGCCCCAGGGAGTGTATTCAACATGAAGATTCAAGGCAGTACCCTCAAGCACAACGCCTTCAGAATCTTTGAAAACACTTCTGAAATCCAAGACAGGATTACCATTCTTTTCAGAGATCCGGCAATCGGCATCAGCTGCTTTATAGAGATGATAAGCTCCATGTTCGGTAATGGCAATAATAAAACTCTGCGGTTCGGTAAAAAGGCTTTTGCCGCTGCCGTTTTTGATAATTGCCTCCGAAATACCGCCGGCGGCGGCAGGATCATGCACACACTTTACATAGCGGTTTTCAACTACGACAAGCTCCCCTTCGCGTCTTACGGCAAAAGGTTCACGGGCGGAACGAAAAAATCTCATTTCACATCTTCCTTTATATTTGTGTTGTCATTTCAAATCAAAAAATCTATTCGTTTTTTCAAAAAACGGGGATTGTTCCCGTCGTCAGGATGCACTCTGCTTCTCCAATTATTACGCCTGACAACATACCCCCAAAAAAACGCGATCCTTCGAAATATATCACACAATAGCTTATATTGCAATCTTTTTTTACGATAAAACCGGATAAAATAAACATTTCCGCCATATCTGCATTGAATTATCTGCTTCAGACAAGTATATTAAGCGGATCACATTACCGTAATTCTGAAATAAAAAAATGAACATATCTGCTGAATTTGATTCAAAGGGATGTTAT
>JAFVRT010000016.1 GCA_017504125.1 Lentisphaeria bacterium | reverse complement strand
GGCGAAATTTATCGCCGGATGTGCCAAGCACAGCGGTATTTCGGAAGAACTTGCAGAAACCATCTGGTCAAAGATCGAATTGTTTGCCGGTTACGGATTCAACAAATCCCACTCGGCGGCTTACGGAGTGGTTTCGTACCATACGGCTTACCTCAAGGCGAACTATCCGGTGGAATTTATGGCGGCGGTGCTTACCAGCGAATTGGAAAATGCCGAAAAGATCGCGTTCCTTATTTCTGCCTGCCGCGAAATGGGTATTTCCATTCTTCCGCCTGATGTCAACTCCAGCGGTATCAGTTTTTCTGTTGACGGCCCCAATATCCGTTTCGGCTTGGGTGCTATCAAAGGTATGGGAGAAGGCGCAGCCGGAAAGATCATCGAAAGCCGTAAGAAAGAAGGAAAATTCAAGAATTTTCTTGATTTTTGCGAAAGATGCGGTTCCGAACTCAATTCGCGCATGATCGAACATCTCACCCGTGCCGGTGCGCTTGATTCACTGGGCTTGAAACGATCTCAGGTATTGGCTGTCGCCGAAAAAATGATAGCCTATGCCGCCGGAAGGGCCAAAGATAAAGCTGTGGGACAGGGATCGCTTTTTGATATGATCGGTGATGACGGCAGTGAAGAAGACGGATTTTCAATACCGATCCCGGATCTTCCGGAGTTTGCGTGGGAAGATATTCTCAAGAGTGAAAAGGAATTGCTGGGTTTCTATGTGTCCGGCCATCCGCTTGACTGCTGGAGTGAGTTGCTCAAAAGCTGTGCTACGGTGCCGATACGGGAAATCAACGATATGTCTGACGGAGAGTCTGTAAGGCTCACCGGCATGATAAATGCCTGTGAATTTAAATTTTCCAAAAATTCCGGTAAACAGTTCGGTGTGCTGCATCTTGAGGATCTGGATGCCAGGTGTGAATGTATGCTCTATGAGCGTACCCTCAGCAACATTGCCAAAGACGGGATCACGCTGGAAGCCGGATTGCCTGTGGCAGTTGAAGTTACTGTTTCCAAACGGGACGAATCTGAAAGTCCGCGGCTTTCAGTTGAAAAACTTATCCCGCTTGCGGAGGCTCCATTGGCACTTACCGAAGAACTTTATATACACCTGCCGCCGGAATGTACTTCTGAAATTTTACAGCAGATGGCAGCTGTGTTGAAAGAACATCCCGGTGAAGTCCGTACTGTCATTGCTGTGATGCGTCCTGATGATTCTGTGGTTTATATAGAGAGCCGTATGGAATGTGCCGTAAGCTGGAAAATGCTGCAGAAGATTGATAAGCTGTTGGGCCGCGGACGATACAAACTTAAAGTCAAGCCTTGCGCTCCTGCTCCCCGCCGCTGGGTGAAACCCGCGCAGGAAGAAACTCAGGTGGTAATGGATTGAAAAATGGTTGCGGAAACAGACTTCCGGGAGAAAATGTGATCTTGAAATTTTAACATAAAACAAACAAAAAAGGAATTTTATCACAATGTTTGCAATTTCGATTATATCTTTTCTGTTGTTTACTGCTTTGGTGGCAGTCGGGACATGGCTCATCGTCAGGAAGCATGAAACTTCCAGTCAGGAGGGATTCTTTCTGGCTGGCAGAACTCTGACATTTCCTGTTATTGCAGGTTCTCTGCTGCTTACCAATCTTTCAACCGAGCAGATGGTGGGACTGAATGGTTCAGCTTTTAAAGAGGGAATGAGCGTAATGGCCTGGGAAGTCGTGGCTGTGGTGGCTCTGGTTTTGATGGCTCTCTGGTTTCTTCCCAAATTTCTGCGGGCCGGTGTTACAACAGTTCCGGAATATCTGCGGCTGCGTTTTGATGAAACCACCGGCACGATATGCAATATCATCTTTCTGCTTTCTTACATGGTGATATTGCTGCCGATCATTCTCTATACCGGAGCCAGAGGAATGATCGATATTCTTGACCTCGGAACGATCATCGGAGTGCAAAATGAAATGACCCAGCTCTATCTGCTGGTTATCGCCGTTGCAGTCATCGGAGGGGCTTACGCGTTGTGCGGCGGCTTGAGTTCCTGTGCCGTATCTGATACTTTGAACGGTATCGGTCTGCTTATCGGCGGATTTGTGATTTCATGGTTTGCATTTTCAGCCCTGGGAGACGGAACATTCTGCAAAGGAGTTGAAACTTTTTTTGCCGATGGAGGTGCCAGATTGAATTCTCTCGGAGCCAATGACAGTGAAGCACCCTTTTTCGCTCTGTTTACCGGAATATTGCTTATCCACACTTTTTACTGGTGTACCAATCAGCAGATCATTCAGCGTACTTTAGGCGCAAGATCTCTGGCTGAAGGTCAGAAAGGGGTGCTGTTGACCGGTGCTTTGAAACTTCTCGGCCCCATTTATCTGGTTATCCCCGGAATGATCGCCGCCATGCTTTTTATGAATGGAACGCTCAATATTCCCGTCAATCCGGAAACCGGACTGGCTGTTTCCGACAAAGCCTACGGCGCGTTGGTAAATATGGTTTTGCCGGCTCCTTTGAAGGGCTTTTTTGCGGCAGTTTTGCTGGGCGCGATCCTTTCCAGTTTCAATTCTGTGCTCAACAGCACTTGTACGCTTTTCAGTTTGGACATCTACAAACGCTGGATCAACCGCAATGCTGATGACAAGCGCGTTGTGAGAATGGGCCGGGTATTCGGATTTTTTGTTGCTGTCGCTGCCGTAGTGATCGCTCCGATGCTGATGAATGCCGGGAGTATCTTCGGATATCTTCAGAGCATGAACGGTCTTACTTTTATCCCGCTGCTGGCTGTTGTCGTTGTTGCCATGACTACAAAATATGTTCCCGCAATAGCAGCCAATACCATATTGATCGTCGGAATGATCCTTAACGGTCTTGGATATTTTGTTTCTCCTTTCAAAGAATGGGCCGCTTGTATCGGACAGTTCCATTTCGTTGCCATCGTATTTGTCGTCATGGTGCTGCTCATGGTCATCTGGGGAAAAATCAAACCTCAGAAAGAACCTTTTGCTGATGTTGATGCCAAGGCAACTGATCTTACCCCGTGGCGTTTTCTGGTTCCGGTTTCGGTGGCATTGCTTATTGTTATCGGAGTGATCTATGCTTGTTTTGCCAATTTCTCGGTTTTCAAAGATGGTAAACCGGCTTATCCCAAAGCTCCGGCAAAGAGTGTGGCAAAAGTCGTGAAATAAATGCTGGAAGAATGGTAATAAAAAATGTCAGGATTTGAATTTCCGCTCAAGAAGTCCAATGTATCTTATTCCTGTAATGAAACTACCAAATCGCTGGTTGTGCCATTGCTGGATGTGAAATACGATTTCGGGACAAAACTTACCGACCCGGTGTGGAAAAAAGCCGTTTGGGCCAGGGATTTTGTGCCTTTCAAAAAAGAGCGTTTGGACAGAAAATCGGAAATGGCTTTGTTCCGTACCGGAAAACATCTGGTCATAGGACTGTTTTTTTACGAAAATGTTGAAAATATCGTCAGACCGGCAAATATGTACAGCGATCCGTGGACTGGAGATTTTGCAGAAATACATCTGGGGGATATGGAGCCTGATCCGTGGCTTATTCAGCTGGGAGTCGGATGTACCGGGATACGTTTTGACAGTACGGGAAATTATGACAAATGGCAGGCAAAACACTTTGTTACAGAGAATGGCTGGGGGGCAGAGGTCCGTATGGATCTTTCCTTTATCCGTCTGACGGAAGGCGGATTCCGGTTCAATGTATGCCGTCAGTCGCTCGAACCCAGAGAATTTTCCACCTGGAGTCCGCTGCAATGGCGTTTTCACGAAATAGAGAACTGCGGAGAATTGCTGTTCGTTGATTACAAAACCGCGCTGCAGATAAAAAGCGGAAAAACGGTTTCCGGCAGAGTAAGCCGTAAAGTGTACGAAACAGCCAGAAGCAGAGATATGATCCATGCTCAAAAAGTGGTGCACGGACCTTTTATTTCATC
>JAFVRT010000182.1 GCA_017504125.1 Lentisphaeria bacterium | reverse complement strand
TATGGCAGAATTATCCGATCATGCGTTGGCGTTGGCGCATATTGAAAAAGGTTAAATATTCAGGAACGGAACCGGATGATCAGGCCGCTGTGATATACTTCGGAGATGGCAGTATGCTCAAACAGTTCATGGTGGCTTACCGTTGGGAACATGCATTCTCTTTAGGCGATGAAAGTTTGCTGAAATATGCCATGGGATCGACTTTGGTCCACCGTATCTGTATGCGCAATAAAGAGGCCGTGGCGGGCAAGTGGTACGAAGAAGAACGCAATGTGGTCGAGGATTTCAAGCGGGCTTTCGGCAGAATTCCGGAAGGGGACTGCGGGCTTACGATAGGCGGCAATTCCCAGTATTCAAAATCGAGTACTCTGGTTGAAATAGATTTTATAGAATTCCGTTCAAAGAAAAAAAATACTTCCCGGAAAACCCAAATAGCAGAAAGGAAAAATAACAGATGAGTTGTTTTACATTGGCATTTCTCGGAAATATGAGTATCGGTGAAATTTTAGTTATTCTGCTGGTGCTGCTGCTGGTCTTCGGAGCTAAACGGATACCCGAATTGGCCCGTTCTCTGGGGAAAGCCTCCAGAGAGTTCAAAGATGCCAAAGATGGAGTGTTGACTGAACTTGAAAAAGATCCGGCTCCCAAAAAAGAAATTGAAAAAAACGGATCCGGCAACAAGCAGGACAGTTGATGCTATTTTTCTCATGAACAGCACTCCCGGAACTTCTCTGCTCGATCATCTTGATGCCTTCAGAAGCACCCTGTTGTGGTGTCTGGGGGCCGTTGTTGTCATGTCTGTTCCGGGAAGCATATTTACATTCCCATTGCTGATGCGCTATGTCGCATTTGTCTGTCCGCCCGGAGTGGAATTGCACTATTTCACTCCCTTTGAACCTTTGATCGTCCAGCTTGAACTGGGACTCCTTACCGGTTGTGTGTTATCTCTGCCGGTGATACTTGTAAAACTATGGTCTTTTGTTGCTCCGGGATTATATCTTCATGAAAAGCGGTGGGTACTTTTTTTCATTATATCTTCGCTTGTTTTGATGAGTATGGGGGTTGCTCTGTCCCTCGGCGCAGTAGTGCCGATCGTCATGAATTTTTCCGGTAGTTTTGCCGCAGATGGGTTGAAACCTGTGATCGGACTTGGCGCATTTCTCAAGATGGCAGCTATGCTGTCGGCCGGTTTTGCAATAGTCTTTGAAATACCTGTTGCATTGCTTCTGGCCATAAGATTCGGGATCGTCAGGGTGGAAAGTTTGCAGAAGCATCGTCCATTGATAGTGGTGATACTTTTTGTAGGAGCCGCATTGCTGACTCCTCCTGATATTATCAGTCAGCTGCTTATGGGATTGCCCGGCTGGATTCTGTTTGAATTGACTTTATTTATCGGAGCCGGAATTGCTCCGCGGCAAAACCGGGAAGATGAAACAGAAGAATATCCGGTGGTACTTTCTTCTGCCGTGACACCGGAAACCGTACTTACTGAACAGGATACAACTGCATGCAGAACTTCTGACAGTCAGCTGCATTATGTCGATGATATTACCTATCGCAGAGCCGCCCGGAAAAAAAGAAAAATCAGACATATCTGAGGAATTTCTGCAAATTTTGTGAAGGGCTGTGAGGTATGCGTAAATTTATTCTTGATACCGATTTGTGATGATGCCGCAGCTATCCGTTTACTTTGCATTTGAAACATGAAATTGCACTGCTTGGGATCAATGTATTTGTGATTGTTATGTGGCTTGGGAAATTTAAAGGAGGTACGGGAATTTTTTTTGTTTAATTTTTCTTTTAATATCTTTTGAGGAATTGAAAAAATCATTTTCCAAACTATATTATAGTCCGTAGGAGTGTGTGGAATATGAAAATAAAAATTTTTGCCGCAGCAGGCGTGCTGCTGCTTTTGTGTACTTGCTTTCTTTTCTGGTTATTGCGTGATACGGATGAAAAGAAAATCAGCCGGACTCTGGATGAACTTTGCCGTATCGGCAGCAAATCTTTCAGAGAAAATCCTGCATTGGGGGCGTTGAAAGCCAATAAGGCAGACAAGGTCTTTGCCCCCAGATGCTTATTCAATTTCAGACTGCACATGATGGATGGAGTGATTTCTCCTACAGAGATCGGTTCGAGAATAGTTCGTATCCAGGCTGCTTTCAAGTGGATCAAACTTGATTTTTCAGAGCTTGAGGTCGCAATAAATAAAAATCAGGCAGATATATTTTTTACCGGTTCTTTACATGGTGAGCTGAAACAAGGCGGCAAAGTCGAAGAACTGAGGGAAATCACAGCCACGCTGGAGCGTCAGGAAGACGGCTCATGGAAGATCTGCCGTATGAATATCAAAAATATTCTGGAAAAATAAAGGCATTATAAAGTGTACCTTACCGGGATTGATTCCAATCTCAGATCACTTCAAGCCGCATTATGCAGCGGGAATATCTCAGTAATGGTGCGCGGCGTGGGACTCGAACCCACATGCCTTGCGGCGACGGGACCTAAACCCGTTGCGTCTGCCAATTTCGCCAGCCGCGCTTGTAATGATCAATGTTTTCCTGAACTGCCGAAACCTCCTTCTCCGCGATCGGAAGAAGCAAGTTCGCTGCATAATTCCAGTTTCACATCAGGAAGTTTGCATATCAGCATTTGAGCGATGCGGTCACCACGCCTGATGATGTATGGAGAAGTACCGCCGTTGTACATTATCACTCCGACTTCTCCCCGGTATCCGGCATCGATGGTACCGGGAGAGTTGGTAAGCATGAGGTCATGTTTCAAAGCCAGACCGCTCCGGGGACGGACTTGAGCTTCAAACCCCTCAGGCAGTTCAATAAATACTCCTGTCGGCACCAGAAAGCTCTTTTTTACCGGCAATTCAGCATCGATGCGGGAACGCAGATCCCATGCGGCATCACTGGCGTGAGCTTTTTGCGGAAAAAGATCTTCCGCACCTTTTTCCATTTTTATTTTTACAGAAATACTCATGATTTTCTTTCTCCTGCAGATATTGAATTGCGGCATCTGTAAACAAATGCCGGAGGCATATTGTTCCACACCACCGGACTGGTAGTTACTTCAGGAAAGAGTGATTCCAATTTTTTTCTGAAGCGTATTCCAGCCGGCAGTATACAGCCCTGCAGATAGGCAAAGGTTGCAAATGTCCCTCCCGGAATCAAACTGCGTACCACGCCGTTTAAGATTTTATCCTGTAATTCTTCGGGAAAGATCGCAAAAGGCAATCCGGAAATCACTACATCAGCCGGAGGCAGATCGCAGGAATTCAACATGGTATCAAGCTGTGAAGCACAACCGCGGAAAACTGTAATATCAGAAAAACGCGCTTCGATATCATCAGCCAGATGTTCATCCAGCTCCACCGCGGCAAGTTTTGCGCCGTTTCTGAGCTTGCGGTATATTTCCGCTGTGATGACTCCGGTACCGGGGCCGAGTTCTGCCACAAGAGAAGCTTTTTCAACGCCGATATGCGAGGTTATTTCCCGGCAGAGAGCAGGGGAGGAAGGACAACATGCGCCAACCTGGCGGGGATGTTTCAGGAATTTCCAGAAAAGAGTACTCATTTTTTCTTCGCTCCGGCAGGATATCCGGGATAGTACAGCGCACATATTTCTCCGGATGTGTTCATTTTTTTCCCGGCAGGAAGATATTGCCGGAATTTACCGGTTTCTTCCTTGAGCATAAGTATCAATATATCTTCTTTGCGTTCGGGTTTTTTCAGCAAGACTCCGGTTTCGGCAAATGTCAGCATGAGAGGTCTTTCTGAATTTTTCAAGGCACTGCGGTGTCCATAATACATTTCTCCGCAGCTGCCGAGCAGTTGAATGCTGCTGTCACGGAAACACCAGGCTGTGGAATACATCAGCCGGGGAGTAGTTATAATACGGGGACGGGTAGAACTTTTTTCAGAAAGTTTGCTGCCTGCTTCGAGAAGTTCGTATTCAGGCATTCTGTGGTTGGCGGTGAATCCCGGATAAAACCAGACACAGACCAACGCGGTGATTGCAAAAAGCATAAAGAAACTTTCCGGTTCCGGAAACTTCATATTGCGGTTGACAAACATTGCAGTTCCGGCAATCACCATGCCAAGAGCAGTCGTGGTGATGAAAGGAGCCCAAACTGC
>JAFVRT010000181.1 GCA_017504125.1 Lentisphaeria bacterium | reverse complement strand
TAACAGTATATGCCTTTCCCGCTTCATCTCTTGACCCCGTTTCTGCCATGCTCAACCGGGCCGGATGCAAAGCAGATGAATTTGTTTCTCCCATAATGGGGATCAAGCCGGGAGAGCCGGCTGTTGTATTTGAAAATATAAATCCCGGATTTTATTTCCAAAACGGGATTTGGAAAAAAGCCGCAGGCCGGGAGGATATGCTCCGAAATGCGGCCGCATGGTGGCAGCAGAGCATGACTGAAAAGTTTCAGCTGCCGGAACACTTTGAAGTCGGAAAATTTATGGATATCCTGCTGGTGGCCTCTTTGGAGTGTTCCGATAGTTCCATAAAAGAACGGCCCTCTCTGCGGGTGCTGCCGGATCAGGCAAGACCTTTGCGTTACCGTACCCAGATACAGATAGCGGTCATCCTCTTTGTGCTGCTCATCATAAATCTGCTCTGGAGCGGGTATCTGCATTTCGGAAGCGATTACCGTGAAGCTCAGGAAGTCGCTTCAGAAATCGACTCCTGCCGCCGCAAGATCACTTCGATAAACTCCAGATTGAAGCGGAATCAGAAAGCGTCAAGAGATATGCAGCGGGTAGTGGAAATAAAGGCCGGCGAAAGTGATGTGATCGGAAAACTTGCTGCATTATCCCGTATCCTGCCGGAAAATGTGCTGGTTTCCAATATGCGCTGGAACGACTCCGGGGTCGATTTGCAGCTGCAGTCCGAAAATGCCAATATAAATCTGCCGGAATTGATAAAACCGCTTTCCTTCTGGAAAATAGGTCATCTGCAGCAGCGGCAGATGTGGAACAGTGATGTTACATCGATAAATTTGCGTCTGGTTCCCAACATCGATAAGGAAAAAGATCTGAAGAAAAAAGGAAGCCGAAAATACAACTCCGGAAATACCGGCAAAAGGGGGCGCAGATGAACAGTCAACTTAAAAAACTCCTTTCCACCCCCAAAGGGCAGCTTGTTGCAGCGTTGAGTGCATTAGGCCTGGTCTGGCTGATACTGCTGATAGTGTTCGGCAGCGAATTTATCGGCAATCTGCCCAGTACAGATAATCTCGATGATGCCAGGCGGGAGTTGAAAAAACAGCAGCGGCTGCTGGAAAAAGCCAAAGAAGATGAACGACAGTATCTTGATCTGCGCGCCAAATACAACGAAAAGATCCGTTCAGCATGGCATGAAGCCAAGTATGGTATGGTGGAAACCCGATTGCGGCAGATGATCTCTGAAACTGCAACCGGATTGGAACTCAAACCCAACAGTCTCGGTACTGTACGCACCAACCGGATCAATGAAGATTTCTTCTTTGCCGAAATAGATATCGCCATGAACGCCACATACGAAGAAGTGGTGAAGTTCATAGATGCAGTTGCCCAATGTCAGCCGAAACTCAGCTGGCGCAGACTTGATCTCAGACCGGATTTCCGCCGCCGCAACATGCGTGCCAATAATACCAACCTTGCTGCAGCCAGAGCTGCCGCAGTTCAAGATCAGAATGCTGTTAATGTCATGTTCAGCGGAGTTATCCGGGTGATCGGTTATGATGGTGCCAATCCCAACCCCGGCACCTTGAGCAGTAAAAACAGCAGAAACAAGGGAGGAATCAAAAAATGAAAAGTCCTTTGATCCTTCTCAACTGTCTGTTGGCAGGCGGGGTTTGCTTTGCCTTTGTCAGCAATATAAGGGATCTTTCCAGAGAAGAACAGGTGGTTCCTGTCAAACGCACTGTTAAAAAAAAGATACAGCGAGATGTCAAATCAGGACCTGCCGCTCCGGTATTTACCCGTGAACAGCAGATGCAGAATATTGTTTCAGCCAATATCCTCAATCCTGACCGCAGCCCCAATACCGGTGCCAGAGGGCGTAATCGCAGAGTTCAGCTTTCTCTGGTCGGAACTTTCAAGATCGGAAAAAGTGAAGGGGCCATTATCCGGATCCGCGGTGCTGTCAACCAGAACCGTTTTATGCAGATGGGCGGCGGCATGTTCGGTATGAGAATGCCCGGTATGCCGGGTGGAGCCGATGCAGTTGGACAGCAGAATAATCAAATAGCTGCCGCATCAAGAAAAAATTCCGGTGCCGCAGAGGGACGGGGAGGCATGATGTCGGGAGCGGACAATCGTGTACGCTTCACCTCAATGTTCCGCCAGATGTCAGGCGAAGAAGATGATGCCGATTCCGCTACTACCGGAACGAAACAGTATGTCAAAGTCGGAGAAACTCTGGCCAGCGGTCATACTCTGGTCGAAGTTCAGCGTTTCAAAGTTATCCTGAGCCGGGGCGGAGCAAAAACAGAACTGCTTCTTGAAGATCCATCCAAAAATCAGGTCAGACGCACATATAGCCGCCGTATGTCTGCCGGACAGCGTTTTATGCAGAATCAGCTTAATACCCAACGGCAGATGATGCAGATGATGCAGCGAATGTCATGGGGTATGAACCGGGCTATGCACAATTTGAACCGTTCAATCCAGGGCAGTGGAAACAGCGGCCGCGGCGGCGGCAGAAGATGAATTTATTTCAATTAACATAAAAGTGGAAATGAGCATGAAAAATACTCTGGAGAAATTGTTGTGGGGAACTGCAGTAGTGCTGCTGGTATTCTCTTTTGGCTGTGAATCGGGCAAAGAAGATAACGGTGAACCGGAAAAAGAGGATCGTTTCAAATTTCTGCGGAAAGATGAAATGACTTCCAAAAAAGATGTTAAAGAGGGAATGAAGGATGAAGCGGTCGATGCCAAAGCTCCATTCCCGCATCCGGTGAGTTCGGAAAAAATCAAAAAACTGGAAAAAAAACCAATTCCGAAATCCAGGATCATTCCCGGCGGTTCTACTGCCAATGCACCCCGTTTCTACGATGATTTCATCGCTCTCAACGGTGAGGAAGAAATTCCCGTATCTCTGGTCTTCAACAGCGCACCGCTGCTCGATGTGCTTTCTGCTTTTGCCGATGTGTTGAACTTCAACTTTATCGCTGACAACGATCTGCGCGGCGTGGTGACTCTGAATTTGAACTCCAACATGACACGCCGGGAGCTGTGGAACACTTTTGAGCGTATGGTGCATCTCTCCGGTGCCGGTATTAAAGTGGAAGACTCCATATTGCGTATCGTCAGTTCCGGAAAATTTGCCAAGGAAGCTGACCACAAGATCGGAACTGCTCAGGAAAGCGAGATCCTTTACTATCCGCTTACCACCGCTACCGGCAGGGAAGCTGTCGCCCAGCTCAAACCCTTTATGAGCCGGGATGCCGCTATAGTTGATCTTACCCGTCCCAATGCCATTATGGTTTGTGATCTGCGGCCAAGTATCGCCAAAGCCAAACAGCTGCTTGATCTTATCGACCGTAACGGACGCCGTACCTGGCCACGGGTGGTGATCCCCTGCAACAATGTACTGCCCAGTAAAGTGGTCATGGAAATGCAGGAAATTCTGCCTGTTCTCGGTTTCAATGTATTCAAAACCAATGACCGTACCGAATTGCCCGGTTCAGTCCGCATGTCGGCCGTCGACCGTCTGGATGTGGTAGTGGCTTCAGCTGCCACCCAGGAGGCTATCGACCTCATCAAAGAATGGGTTACTATGCTCGACAGCTCCGACAACAACGATCAGGAACGCATTTTTGTATACAAAGTCCGTCACAACCGTGCTGAGCAGCTGGCTCATGCGTTGTCGGTTATCTTCAATACCACCGGTGTGAATCTTTCAATGGATACCAACACCGGAAATATCCGTACTCAGTCCATCAACTCCAGCAGCGTCAACCGCAATACCGCCAATAATGCACAGCGCAATCAGGTCATGTCAAGGGCTAATATCATCGCCAATACATTGAGTGATAAAAGTTCCAATATCTTCGATCAGCAGGTGCGTGTACACTCTGATGGTGTACTGAACCGTCTGGTGTTCCGTACTGTTCCCAGAACTTATGCTGCGATCAAGGCTCTTTTGGATAAACTTGATGTGGTTCCTGCTCAGGTTCTGCTGCAGGTCATGGTGGTTGAAGTTACTTTGACGGAATCCACTCAGTTCGGATTGGAGTTTTCCGGTTATACATCACATAATGATGTGACTACGCTTTTCGGTAATCAATACTCCGGAACAGGAACCGGGCTCAATCCCTTCATCACCAATGCGATCACCAACGCCGCCGGAACCGCTGTTTCACAAACTCAGCTCCGCACAGCCGGAGATCGTCAGACCGGCGGTACATTTGTCATTGCCGATCCCGACAATCCGCAGAAGCGTTTCGGTTATATCCGCGCTTTGGCAGGTAACGGAAAAGTCAAAGTTATTTCCAGTCCTCAGCTGCTGGTCACCAGTCACAATAAAGCCAATATGCAGGTCGGCAGTTCGATCCCGATTCTGACTCAAGGTATTTCCAACAGTGAATCCAATACCAATGTTACTCAGAACTATCAGTATAAAGAAGTCGGTGTGATCCTTGAAGTTACTCCTCAGATCACCAGTACCGATCTGATCGCTTTGAATGTTTCTCAGGAAATTTCAGCCAAAGTCGATCCCAGTGCAACCGATCCAATCCAATCGCCTTCTATTTCCACCCGCAAGGTGGAATCGACCATGACCATTGCCAACGGACAGACTATGATCATAGGAGGATTGATTCAGGAACGCACTACCGATTCTCTGGATTCTCTGCCTATAATCAACAAGATCCCCATACTCAACCGTTTGCTCGGATCCACCAATGCCAGCGTGGAACGCAGCGAGATCCTGGTGCTGATCACCGGATATATCGTTAATGAAAAGAGTCCGGTCGAAGACATGATCAAGCGTTATAACGATGCTATCAAAGCTCTCAACAAGTACGACAGTCAGTTGGGCGACCGGGAAGATGCAGATAAGAGCAAGCCTTCCATTTTTACCAATTCGGAGTTCTGGCTGGAATGAGCAACAATGCTGTAGATTATGCCGCTGCACTGCGGAAACTTGATGAGGAATTGCTGCGCCGTTTTCCCGGTATCGACAGAAGTGATCCCAAAACTTCAGACCGCATGCTCGTTGACGAAGGGAAAATAAGTGAAGCCCAGCTTATCCGGATATATTCTGATGCTTGCGGGGTGGATTTTGTGGAGGAAGATGAAATAGGGACTCCTGAATTGTTTCCGGAAGTTTCCATCTCCTATCTCAACGCCAAATGCTGCCTGCCGATGGAGTGGGACGAAAATTGGGTGAAATTGCTGGTCGTTGATCCGTATGAAGCGGAAGAACTGGATTTTGCCTTGAGCCGGTGCTGGAAAAGAAACATAGTTCCGGTATTCTGCCGCCGTCCTTTTCTTGAAAGATTACTGAGCAAGGTGCAATCAAGCGGCGAGGAAGAAGGACCGGTCGAAACTGATGATGAAAACACTTTGCGTTCCATGGCAGGTGAGGCCAGGATCGTCCGTTTGGTGAATGACATATTTACTCAGGCCATTGAGCTGGGGGCCAGCGATATCCATGTCGAACCCGGAGAAGAAAATGTCGCGGTAAGATGCCGTGTGGATGGAGTCCTGACTGAAATATTGACAGCCCCGCTGAAAGAATTTCCGGCTATTGCTTCCCGTATCAAACTCCTTGGCGGACTCAACATTGCTGAAAGCCGTCTGCCGCAAGATGGCCGTACCAATGTTAAATTGGGGCGTACTGAGTTGGATATGCGTATCAGTACCATTCCGATCCTGACCGGAGAAAGTATCGTGCTGCGTCTGCTGGATCAGGGGGCATTGAGTTTTGACCTCAGAACCCTGGGAATGTCAGCCGAACATTTGGCCCAGTTCGAAAAACTTATCCAGATACCTCACGGTATCATTCTGGTCGTGGGACCGACCGGAAGCGGCAAGACCACCACTTTGTACAGCGTTATCAATCAGCTCAATGACAATAAAAAGAAGATCATTACTATTGAGGACCCGGTGGAATACAAAACTCCCGGTTTGTGCCAGGTGCAGGTAAATCATAAGATCGGGGTCACTTTTGCCGCAGGACTCCGCAGTATCGTCCGTCAGGACCCTGATGTGATACTTGTGGGAGAGATCCGTGACCGTGAAACTGCCGATATCGCCATCAATGCCGCTTTGACCGGACACCTGGTGTTGAGTACGCTCCACACCAACGATGCCGTGGGGGCTGTTACCAGACTGTTGGATATGGGAGTGGAAAACTTTCTGGTTTCTTCTGCGCTTTTCGGAGTGTTATCCCAGCGTCTTGTCCGCAAGATCTGTCCTGAGTGTCATGGAGAAGGTACGGTCAACGGTGTCAAATGCCGCCGCTGTAACGGCAGCGGTTTCAAAGGGCGTTGCGGAATTTTTGAACTCCTTATTCTCAATGACGAGATCCGTTCCGCAGTTACCAGAGATGCTTCCAGTTCGGAATTGGAACAGATCGCTGTACGCCACGGCATGATAACTCTGAAACAGGACGGAGAAGCCAAAGTCAAAGCCGGGATCACTACCGCTGAAGAATTGGGAAGATCCACCGCAGAGGTTTGATGAATGGGACTTTACAAGTATACAGGTGCTGCCCGGAATGAGAAAACGCATGAGGTTCTGATCGAGGCTGACAGCGAAAAAGAAGCCAGAGAAAAACTGCGGATCCGCGGGATCGTACCGATACGGTTTCTGGGGGAAGCCGCTGAAGAACGGCGTTCATTTGCCATGAAGCGCAGCAAGGTGAATACATTTGAATTCACCCGCGAACTGGCTCCATTGCTTGATTCTTACATACCGTTGGAACGCGCCTTGAGCATCATTGCCGAAAGTGCCGCCGAAAAGGAGCAGCGTGATTTTGTCAACTCCATGCGTCAGGCACTTCATGAAGGTAAGAAATTTTCAGAGATCGTCCGTTCTCACGGTGCTTTGTTTCCGCCTTATTATGCCAACCTGATAGAAAGCGGTGAAGAAACCGGCTGTTTGCCTCAAGTTGTGCGTGAGCTTCATAAATTCATGGGCGAAAGTAAAGAATTGAAGGATTTTATTATTTCCAGTTCAGTTTATCCGGCAGCCATTATGGCTATTACTCTTTTGGTAACGGTGTTGCTTTTTACTGTGTTCGTGCCCCGTTTCGCCAATATCTTTACTGATATGGGGCGAGAACAGCCGCCTTCAATGCGCTTTCTGCTCGGAGTAAGTGAATTTGCCAAGTATGCATGGTGGATGATCCCCGTTGGATGTATGGGATTCTGGATCGCACTCAAAAAAATAATCGGCGAGGAAGAATTGAAGTTCCGCATTGCCGGACAAATAATAAAACTTCCTTTATTCGGCAGAATTGCCATTGATCTTGAAATGTGCAAATATGTGCGAACTTTATCGATCCTTATCGGTAATCATGTGGAAATAATCCGGACAGTCAGGATTTCCGGCAAAATCATTTCAAATCCGGTCATTGCCAAGGCATTTTCCACTATAGACCGGAAACTCAAAGGCGGAGATAAACTTTCTGCCGCGCTGGCCGGTAATCCCTATGTGCCGCCGGGGATGACTCCCATGCTCAGAGTCGGCGAGGAGTCCGGAAATGTGGGCCCCATGCTGGAAAAGATCGCCGGTAATCTGGAAAGCGATACCAGACTCAAGATTAAACGCCTTTTGAGTTTGTTTGAACCTGCAGTCATTGTGTTTCTGGCTGTAGTGGTATTGATCGTCGTTGTATCGATTTTCGTAGCTATGATGGAAATTAACTCTATAAGTCAAGGAGGACCTTCATTATGAAAAAGAGTCAAAAATCCCGTAGAAAAAATTTCACTCTTATCGAGGTGGTTGTGGTGATCATCATATTGGTCACATTGGCATCGATCGCAACACCGCTTTATATGAACTATGTCAAGCGGGCCAATATCGGGGCCGCCAAGACTCAGATCAAACTCCTGGAAGATGCTTTGACCGGATACCGGCTGGATATGGGGAGTTATCCGGATACCAACGCCGGACTCAATGCTCTCGTGGAAAATCCTGACGGCGACGAAAAGTGGAATGGGCCCTATTTGAAGCCTGCCAAGATCCCGAAGGATCCATGGGGAAGGGAATATGTATATGCTTCACCCGGTGAAGAAAACCGTGAATATGAGATCACCAGCTATGGTGCCGACGGTCAACCCGGCGGCACCGGCGATAACGCAGATGTTACCAGTTACGATTGATAAAAAGTTTTCTTTCCGGAAAAGGGAAGGGAAATATTTCACCCT
>JAFVRT010000180.1 GCA_017504125.1 Lentisphaeria bacterium | reverse complement strand
CAGATTGATATATTCATGCAGATTGCACTGCGTGGTGAACTGAACGAAGGCATTGGGGTAATCTTTTCCGTATTCCAAATCATTATCGTGATATCCGGCACCTGTACGGCTTGAGGCACGGAAATCGAGATTTCCGGACCAGGCTCCGCCGCCTATTTCCACTTTGCATCCGCCGATGAGGACGATATTGCCCATAGCGTGGCCGTCAGCAGAAACTTTCATGCATTTCATAACAGATTGAAGCGGATCGGTTGCCTGACCGCCAAAGGCGAGCATGGCGAAATCGGCACCGTATGGAGCGCAGAAGCCTTGAGTTGCTTCGACAGGATCCGCTTTTTTGAAGTTTACGGTATTGGCAATACCGCACTTTTTAGCGATCCTGATCCGCTCCGGCATTCCTTCCCAGCCGATGACTCTGGCTCCTGAGGCCTGAAAAAGCTGACAGGCCAGATTGCCGACGATACCGAGACCGAGGACCATTCCGTAAGATCCGAGGGATACATCCGCCCTGCGGACTCCCTGCATGGCGGTAACTCCGAGGCATGCGTAAGCTCCCTGTTCAAAAGTTACCTGATCGGGCAGCGGAACCACCAGATTTACCGGTACGCATGCAATGGAACCGTGAACTGCTTTACCGGCTCCCATGGCAGCAACGCGCATGCCGGGTTTCAAATTTTTTACATTGCCTTTGGTTTTTATGATCGTACCGGCGTTGGCATATCCGAAAACGGTATCTTCTCCCCATGGGGACTGCCGGCGTGCGCGCGGCAGATTCATTTCGGTTCCGGGACTGATGAGAGATACTTCGACATCGATAAGGACTTCATTTTCCTGTAATTCGGGAACGGTTTGTCTGCGTGCGACTACTTCTCCATTCGGAGTGACAACTGCGACTACTCGTTTCATGATATGTTTACTCCATAAAATATGTTTTATTTGAATTTCCTTACTATATCACTTGTTGCTGTTTTTTCCAATTGCAAAAAGTGTATATTTTTTATCAAAATGCGACTTTTTTGAAAAACGCTCCGTTAATTTTTTATCAAAAGGAAATTAATGTAGGCAAATCAAGTTGTCTGCTCTCTGTACGGAGATGATTTTTTCAACCACTCCGGTTCTGTTGTATTGGTATAACTCCATCTGGAGAGGAGTTTTTTCTTGAAACAGTAATACTCCCGGTATGCCTCCACAATATCAGGCGTGCTTATCGTGATATCTTTGAAATTCCGGCAGAAACTCCAGTCTTCTGGCAGATCACCGGCAGAATAAAGCAATTTTCTGTATTCATCAGTCAGATGAAAAAAACTGTGTTTTTTACCGAAGCGTTTCCGGTATTCGAGCTGCAGAGCTGTATTGTGTGCGATGCACCAGTTAAGTTTGAAACCGGGAGCCAATGCCCGGATGACCGGATGATTGATATTGTACGGTTTGGGCATTCCGGGAACCGGGGGGAGATTTTGCAATGTCAGGCACGATGACAGTATCTGACATGTTTCAAGGCACATTTTTCTCAAGTGTACATCACAGAGAAATCCGGCCGCCTTTATCGGATCACGATCAAGAATAAACAGTTGCATGATAAAAAATCCTGTTGCCGTCAATGTAATATCCCGGCATGAACTTTTCAACTGTATGTTTTATAAGATACGGTAATATTTCAGAAAAAACTGTTCAGAAGGCTTGAAAAAGAGTTTTTATGTGCTATTTTATCCGACAGTAAAAATAATAATCAATGTAATTTATATCAGTATACTTTATGTCATCATCAAAAGAAACATTTTCTTATACGACAAATCCTTCTTTTTTGCAGCGCGTACAGGCAGGAAACGAAAGGGCGTGGAACGAGTTTTACCGTCGATATGCCGGAATGATCTATTATATCGGCAAAAAAAAGCATCTTTCGCCGGAGGAGTGTGACGATCTGATGATCGATGTGATGATGATTTTCTGGAAAAAGATCGATGCTTTTCTCTATGATTCGGAGCGTGGCAATTTCCGCAGTTATCTCAGCCGGATCTCTGAATTGGCTGCATTGAAGATCGTCAGACAGAAAAACAAACAGATCTCTGCCGGTGATGTGTCGGAAGCATCTCTGGAGTATCCTGAAGATGTCGATGATGCATGCATGAGGGAATGGCAGGATTTTATTATTGAAAAGGCTTTGCTTGAACTGCAGAACCATGTAGATACTGAAACATTTCAGGCGTTTCACATGTCATTTATTCAGCGTCGGAGTATTGATGATGTCGCTGCGGTGACCCGTAAGAGCCGCAACAATATTTATGTGATCCGCAACCGGTGTATTAAAAAACTCAAAGAAATAATCACCGTGTTCCGTCAATGCGAGGAACACGAACTGCGATCCCATTCGCAGAGAAAAGCTTCTGCCCACTGACTGTTGTAAAAAACTCCGTTTTTGACAGTCAGAAAATTGCGGTTGCGGCTGGGAAGAAAAACTACTCTGTCTTCTTTCGGGGTGAATTTTATCTCCTTGCCATTGACCCAGTACCACTTGTTTCTTTTGGCATATCCGCCGAGGAGTATCTTGAGATTTTCAAAAACTTCGAGTTTTTGGATGGCAAATTTTTGTAATTCCGGAGTGTCCAGAACCGCCAGTCTGCCGCCCAGAAGTTCGCATGTCCGGAACGCTCCGTTCCAATGGATCCCGGAGCGCACAAGCATGAACTCTCTTGTGCCGTACCGGAAACGGGTGAGTTCCAAAGGCATTTTCTGACCGGAACGCAGTTTTTCATTGCGTTTGTCATATTCTTTTTCATCCCATTCGCAAAGCAAGATGGGCAGCTTCATGTTTTTTACAGCAATGAAACTTTTGCCCAGAATGCTTATGTGCGGTCCCCCCTGACCCGGTTTCGAAGGACGCCATTTACCGTGATCGATGATTTTTTTGCTGTGATTCCAAACCCATTTGCCGTCTCTTTTTATTCCTCCGGCAAACGCCGGCCACGAGGAAAGCAGCGGGAAGCTGCTGACAACATGATCGAGTTGTGCTTCGGTTGTAAATTCTCCCAATCTGCCGCCCAGAAGTCTGCAAAATTTTTCGGCGTTGATCCAGT
>JAFVRT010000179.1 GCA_017504125.1 Lentisphaeria bacterium | reverse complement strand
GCATTAATAACTGTATTTACGGAAACACGGTTCTTATAATATAGCACCATAAACTTTGAATTTCAATCATTATTTGGTATATTATTTGCAATAAGAAAACTTTTTTGAAGTTGCGGTGTTGCAAAATATCTTTTGCTGCAGTATATTATAAGGATATTTGGAAAAAGATAAACATTTCAGGGAATCAGAAAATATGCCGATCACAGATATATTGGAAAAAAACGCTGCGCTTTACGGCGATGATGTGGCATTGGTGGAAATCAACCCGCAGGAGTTGGAAAAGCGTCATACCACATGGCGTGAATATTCTCTCATCGAGCCCAGCCGTACAGAAAGTTTCCGTGCCGAGATGACTTGGAAGGAGTTTGATTGCAAAGCCAACCGTCTTGCCAACTTTTTGCTGACCCGCCATGTCCGCAAAGGAGATAAAGTTGCCATTCTGCTGATGAATTGTCTGGAATGGCTGCCCATATATTTCGGGATCCTCAAAGCCGGTGCAATGGCAGTTCCGCTGAATTTCCGTTATTCTGCAGAAGATATCAAGTATTGTCTTGAACTTGCTGATGTGGATTATCTCTTTTTCGGTCCGGAGTTCACCGGACGGGTGGAGGCAGTCTGCGATCAGCTGCCCGGAGTGAAATCTTTTCTCTATGTCGGTGAGGATTGTCCTTCTTTTGCAGAGCCTTACGGCAATCTGGTCTCCTACTGTTCCAGCCGTACTCCTGCTGTTTCATTGAGTGAAGACGACGAAGCCGCGATCTATTTTTCCTCAGGGACCACCGGATTCCCCAAGGCGATAGTGCATTGTCATCGCAGTCTTACTCATGCCTGCATAGTGGAACAGAAACATCACGGTCAGACCAAAGATGATGTGTTTTTGTGTATCCCGCCTTTGTATCATACCGGAGCCAAGATGCACTGGTTCGGTTCATTTCTGGTTGGCGGCAAAGCCGTGCTGCTCAAAGGGATCAAGCCGGAATGGATCATTTCTGCTGTTTCCGAAGAAGGCTGTACCGTGGTGTGGCTGCTGGTTCCCTGGGCACAGGATATTCTTGATGCTGTTGACCGGGGCGAGATCAAACTGGAGTCATATAAACTTGATCAATGGCATCTTATGCACATCGGGGCTCAGCCGGTTCCTCCCAGTCTTATCAAACGGTGGAAACAGACATTCCCTCACCACGATTACGATACCAATTACGGTTTGAGCGAATCCATAGGTCCCGGTGCGGTACATCTGGGGATCGAAAATATCGACCATGTGGGAGCCATCGGCAAAGCCGGATACGGTTGGGAATGTGCTATTGTCGATGAGAACCGTACTCCGGTCGCTCCCGGTGAAGTCGGTGAACTGGCTGTCCGCGGTGCCGGGGTCATGAAGTGCTACTACAAAGATGCCAAAGCAACTTCTGAAACTCTTTCTGCTGACGGCTGGCTCTATACCGGAGATATGGCTAAAGTCGATGAGGATGGTTTTATCTATCTGGTAGACCGGAAAAAAGATGTCATCATCACCGGTGGAGAAAATCTTTATCCGGTCCAGATCGAAGACTTTTTACGCCGCAATCACGCAATCAAAGATGTGGCGGTGATCGGTTTGCCGGATGCCAGACTTGGCGAGATCGCCGCTGCTATCATAGAGGTCAAACCGGGCGAATCCCTTTCTGAAGAAGATGTGGAAAACTTCTGCAGATCACTGCCGCGCTATCAGCGTCCCCGTAAAGTGATCTTTGCTGAAGTTCCCCGCAATCCCACAGGAAAAATAGAAAAGCCGCTGCTGCGCAAGATCTACGGCGGAGCCAATCTGGTCGCCCAGCAGAATGAACTTGATTGATCCTTTATCAATCCTATTTTCGGGGCTGCCGCACGAGTGCGGCAGTCCTTTTATTTTCAGCTTTGAGATCACAAAAATATAAATTTTCCAGTTCTTTTGTCCATTGTAATCTGCTTCGGATCAAGCTATATTATGAACAGATCAAAACAGAAAAGGACTTTATGATGAAAAAGGTACTGCTGCTTGGAGATTCTATCCGTATGGGATATGATTCTTTTGTTCAGGAAAAACTTGCCGGACGGGCTGAAGTGTTTTTTGCCGAAGACAATGGCCGGTTTGTGCAATATACTTTGCGCACATTGAGTGATTGGGCCGGAAAAGGGAAATGGCCGTCTGATATCGATGCAGTCCATTGGAACAATGGTCTGTGGGACTGTTTGCATCTGAACGCCAATAACGGCAGCTGTGCCGACGGCGAAGCTGACGGGGAAACGATCAAGCCTGCCAACACCGATCAGAAATACATCTTTGAAAAGGATCCGCTGACTCCACCGGAGTTTTACAAATACTTTTTGAAAAGGACATATCGCCGTATCCGGCAGCTTTTTCCCCGCGCAACGGTGATTTTTGCTACGACTACTCCGGTGATCGAGGAGCAGGCATCGTGGGCGTACCGTTCCAACAGCGAGGTCGATCTTTACAATTCCATCGCCAGGGAAACTTTGCTGCCGCTGGGAGTGAAGATCAATGAACTTGGTGAATTTGCCGGAAAATATTGTCATCAGTATCACAGTGACTGGGTGCATTATACTCCTGAAGGCTGTGCGATCCTGGCAGATGAAGTTATCCGTTTTCTTGATGCCGGAGGTCTGCTGTGAACTTTTTGCCTTTTGAGCAACTCCGGAAACAGTTGGAAAAACAATACGAAAATGCGGTATATTCAACTGAACTTGCCTGGAGCGAAACTGAACTCAAAAGTGC
>JAFVRT010000178.1 GCA_017504125.1 Lentisphaeria bacterium | reverse complement strand
TTTCGACACCCAGTTGGCGTACTGCAAGCCCGATCTGGTAATCATGACTATAGGCGGCAATGACTGCAATCCGGAAAAAAACATCAATGCTGCCACCTTCAAAAAAAATCTTGCTGAACTCTGTTCAAAAATCAACAGCTGGGGCGGCGAAGTCATTCTTCAGACATACTACGCCTGTGATCTCGAAAACATCACTCCTCCGGGACGGGCTACTCTCATGGTCGAATATATGCAGCTTGTCCGGGAATTTGCAGCTGAAAACAATATCCCTCTCAACGACAATGATAAAAGATGGGCTAGACTTCGTGATGCCGACATAGAAACCTACAGACTGCTTATGCTCAACAGCATGCATGTCAACAATATCGGCAATCAGGTCATCGGCCTTGATCTTATGCGCCATTTCGGACTCGTTCTCAAGAAAGAATACAGGAACGAATGCGCCCCCGGACTGCTCGCTCAGGCATTGCTGGATCATTACGAAAAATAAACTTTGCCGCAGCTGCGTACTCTCAAGACCTTGGGCTGTAAATTGCTTTAATTCTGCGAAAAAAATCAAAAAAAACTGCATTTTGCTATTGACTAAATTGTGTTTCAGTGGCATATTATATGAATGTTATTTTACTTGCTCGTCAAGCGATATTTTTTATTAAACTAACATATTCGGAGAAAAAAAAATGACTAAACGAGATTTGGTGGTAAAAATTGCCCGTGAAACGGCTTATGCGACCCAGAACGAAGTCGCTGAAATCGTGCAGAAGACCCTTGACTATATTTCTGAGGAACTTATTGCCGGAAACACTATCGAGCTGCGCAAATTCGGTGTCTTCGAGATCAAAGTCCGCAAAAGCCGCAAAGGCCGCAACCCCAATCAACCCCAGAACGAAGTTACCATCCCTGAGCGCGCAGTAGTGAAGTTCCGGGCCGGCAAGGATCTGAAAGAAGCCGTCGAAAAACTGAGCACCGCTTCCTTCAAATGATTCTGGAGCTTTATATTTGAATAAATTCACGCCTGACGAAGAAAAAAATTTCTTTCCGTCGGGCGTGGCGTTTTATCAGGAGATCATACAATGAAAAAACTTACCCGTAAAAATCTGGTGTTCCTCGGCGCCCCCGGAGCCGGTAAGGGAACGATTTCCAATCTTATGCTCAAAAATTACAAGATCGCCCATATTTCCACCGGCGACATTCTTCGTGCTGAAGTTGCCAAGCAGACTCCTGCCGGGAAAGAAGCTGAAGCACTCATGAAGTCCGGACAGCTGGTTCCCGATGCGCTGGTGGCAGGCATGGTCCGTTCCCGTCTGGCGGAACCCGATTGCGCCGACGGATTCATCCTTGATGGATTCCCCAGAACTGTTCCCCAGGCTGAACTTCTGGAAAAAGCCCTGGAAGAACTGGGTACAAAACTGGATTGTGTCGTTTGCTTCGATGTTCCCGATGAAGAATTGATCCAGCGTCTTACCGCCCGTATGAACTGCCGCGGATGCGACGAGATCTACAATAAACTTTTCAAAAAACCTGCCAAAGATGGTATCTGCGACAAGTGCGGTTCTGAACTCTACCAGCGTGCAGATGATTCTCTCGAAACAGCGAAGTCCCGTTTGGCCGTGTTTCACAAGCAAACTCAGCCGCTGATCGATTATTACAATCAACGCGGCCTTATTTTCACTCTGCCCAACAGCGACAGTGAAACCATTATGGCCGCCATTGCCAAAGAACTGGAATAATTAGGTAATTTACCGTGGCAAAAGCAGTAATACACACTGCGGAAGAAATAATCCGTATTCGCAGGGCAGCTCAGGCTACCGCTCAGGCGCGGGATAAGATCGCCGCCGCCATTGAGCCCGGCATGTCAACTGCCCGGCTGGATGACATTGCAGCAGCCTGCATTGCGGAAACCGGCGGTACCAGTGCATTTCTCGGATATTGCGGATTCCCGGGAAACATCTGTATATCACTCAACGAAGTAGTCGTTCACGGGATCGGTTCCCGTGAACAAATCATCAAAGACGGCGACATCGTCAGTATTGATGTGGGTGTATGTATCGATGGAGCCGTGGGCGACAGTGCCCGCACAGTTGCTGTCGGAGAAGTTTCAAAAGATGTGAAGCGTTTACTTTCCGGTACTCTCGAATCCCTCGATGCAGGGATCGCTGCCTGCCGGGCCGGTAACCGGGTAAGTCATATCAGTGCGGCTGTTGAAAAAGTCGCCAACCGCCATCGTCTTGGAGTCGTCCGGGATTATGTCGGTCATGGATGCGGCATAAAACTCCATGAACCGCCGGAAGTACCGAACTTTTCCGGCTGGGGCGCGGGAGCAAAGCTGGAACCGGGAATGGTTCTGGCTATTGAACCCATGCTCAATCTGGGGACATGGAAAGTAATTACCGATCGCAGTGATCACTGGACTGTCCGTACCGGAGATGGTCTTTACAGTGCACACTTTGAACATATGGTTCTTATAACTGAAAATCAACCGGAGATTCTGACGTGGCCAAAGATGATGTGATTCGTATCGAAGG
>JAFVRT010000177.1 GCA_017504125.1 Lentisphaeria bacterium | reverse complement strand
CAGGAACTTCTTTCAGTTCTGCTGATCTGCCGTACGCTTGCCTTGCCGGGCGACTGGCACCGCAGGATCAATCCGCCTTTTCTGAATATAACCTATGTGCACTCCTGAGAAACCTCTGTCCGGATCGACAATCAGTCATTTGCCGCTGAACCGGGCGACTTGATATTATTGCCTCCGGGGAGTGATTATGAATTCGGCTCATGCAAAAAATCGGTCAGATCCGGTATCGTTGTACAGGGCAGTATTATCACACCGATCCTGCAGAAACTGCGGGGAAAATATGTTTTTTCTGCGGCGGAAACCGGCACGCTTCTGCCGAAAATAGAATATTTTTTTCAGGCAGAGAAGTTTGATCCTCATCAGCTTGCAGTATGGAGTTTCGATCTTTTGTCCTCGCTGAAAAATAATGATTCAGAAATTCAGCTGCCGGATATGCTGCACAAGGTAACAGATAAAATGCAGAAAAATCTGGATATGCCTTTGAAATTGGAACAATTGTCTGCAGAAGCCGGAGTTTCTCCCCGTACCTTGAACCGGATCTTCAGGAAATATTTTCAGATATCTCCCCACAAATACCTGATAAAGCTCCGTATGCAGCGGGCGTGCCAGATGCTGGCATGGGAAGAATTTTCCATTAAAGAAACCGCTATTTCGACCGGTTATCCCAACGCGCTCAACTTTTCCACCGAATTCAAACGCGTCATGGGCTGTTCGCCTACAGAATACCGGACGCGGGGAAACTTCAACATTCTTCCCGGAGTTCCGGACATTCTTTCCCGAAAATCACAAGAAAATGTTGAGATCTGATTTCAGGAAACCTGGTAACTGTTACAGAAAACTTTGACTCCTGCGGCCCGGATCTCCGCCAGTATTTCCCGGTTCTCCGCAGTTTCAACTGTAAACAACGCTTCGATCTTGTGCAGCGGGCAAACTTTATGCATAGCAGCAACTCCGATCTTGCTGTGATCGGCTATCAATACCACTTTATCTGAATTTTCGATCATCCGCAAATTGATACCGGCGATCAATTCGTTGTGATTGTAGATACCTGATGCTGTAATACCCCTTGCCGAAAGCACAGTCACTTCGGCATGATAAGCAGCTGCCGCCGCTTCGGACTGGGGCCCCAGCAGCAGTCCGCTCCCCGGATAAAGGCGGCCGCCTGTGGTTATGATCTGCGGCCCGCCGCCTGACGGAAACATTTCCCGGATAATGTTGCACAGCGGCAGGGAATTGGTTATCACCACCTGTTCAGGATCCTTCAGAAACATTCCCAGATGAGCCGTAGTGGAACCTCCGTCAATAAAAAAAGACCGCACATCTTTGAGATATTTATTGTAAAGCTGCCATGCAAGATAACGCTTTTCCGCAGAATACCATTTTTCACGGAGTGTCAGCGGTATCATATTGTCATGTTCATCTATTCTGCGGCAAATACCTCCCCTTATCCGTCTGGCTCCGCCATTGACCGATATTTCCTGAAAATCCCGTCGTATCGTTGCCGGACTCGCCCCGAACAGCTGCACGGCATCGTCCACCGTCAGCATATCATGTTCTGAAAGATACTCCTGTATCTGCCTTCTTCTTGATGCGATCCCCATTTCAGTTCTCCGTAAGTTGCGTTTGTAACTTAATGTAGCACTGAAAACGATCAATTCCAATCAAAAAAATGATCATTTTGTCTAAGTACATTCATTTTTACGGATAAATGATTGACATTCCCCTGTTGTACGATTACATTATGATCATTATTATTACCGGACAACCAAAGCTCAGAGAGGATAAAAATGAAAACTACTGCAGTAAGATTATACGGAAAACGCGATGTGCGTCTGGAAAGTTTTGAACTGCCGGAACTTGCCGATGACAACATTCTGGCAAAGGTCATTTCCGACAGCGTCTGCATGTCCACTTTCAAAACGGTGGAACAGGGCGCGGAACACAAACGCGTACCGGACAATGTCGCAGAAAATCCGGTCATCATCGGCCATGAACTGTGCGGAGAGATCCTGGAAGTCGGCAGCAAATGGGCCGGAAAGTTCCGGCGCGGCGACAGGTTCGCCGTGCAGCCGGTGATAGATCAGGCAGTCAGCTATGACACGATCGGTTATTCTTTCGGAACTGTCGGCGGCGATGCCGAACTGGTGATGATCCCCAATGAGATCATTGAAAAGGGATGTATTCTGCCTTACACCGGCGATGCCTGTTTCAAAGGCAGTCTGGCCGAACCGATGAGCTGTATAATCGGTGGATTCCGTGCCTTTTACCATCAGGGCAAAGAGGAATATACTCACGAAATGGGCATCGTGGAAAACGGCCGACTTGCGATCATCGGCGGAACCGGTCCCATGGGATTGGGGGCGATCGATTACGCCTTGAACGGCCCCCGGAAACCGGGCAAACTGGTAGTGACTGATATCAATCCTGAACGGTTGGCACGGGCGGAAAAGATATTTTCTCCGGCAGAAGCCGCCAAACGGGGTATCGAACTTCACTTTGTCAATACTGCATCAGGCGATGCCGTGAAACTCATGTTGGAGTTGAGCGGAGGCAAAGGGTTCAATGATGTGCTCTGTATGGCTCCGGCAGAAGCTGCGGTGGAGCTTTCCGGCAAGATCCTCGCTCATGACGGCTGTCTGAACTTCTTTGCCGGTCCGACAGACAGGGAATTTGCCGCAAAACTCAACTTTTACGATGTCCATTATGCGTCCACTCATGTTACCGGTACTTCCGGCGGCACGGTCAATGATCTTATTTCCGCGCTGCAGCTTATGGAACAGAATATCATCCACCCGGAAGTCATGATCACCCATATCGGCGGACTGGATGCCGCGATCGATACTGTTTTGCGCCTGCCCTCCATTCCCGGCGGCAAAAAGATCATCTACCCCGGCATACGCTGCCCGCTGACTGCAGTAGCTGATTTTGCAAAGTTGAAGTCAGATCCGCTCTTTGCAAAACTTGCAGAATGTTGTGAAAGATCCGGTAATCTGTGGAACCGTGAAGCCGAACAAATTTTACTTGAACACTTCAATCAACTTTGAGAAAGAGGAATAAAAAATGGCACTTGTAAATTTCAAAGAGATGCTTCAAGATGCGTCAAATGGTAAATACGCCGTCGGCATGTTCGATGTTTCCGATCTGGAAATGATCCGGGCAGTAGTGGAGGAAGCTGAAGCATTGCGCTCCCCCGTGATCCTCGGAGCCCTGGGGCCGGATCTGGAAGGTGTACGGCTGGATTACTGGTTTGCCATGGCCAAACTGGCCGCAGAAAAAGCTGCAGTGCCGGTTTGCATACATCTCGATCATGCCAACACTCTGGAACAGGTACAGCGGGCGGTCAAGGCGGGATTTTCTTCCGTCATGCTGGATGCTTCCGCTTCTCCTTTTGAAGAAAATATCCGCCGTTCCGGAGAAGTAACCGGAGCGGTGAGCAAACTCGGTATTTCCGTCGAGGCGGAACTCGGTCATGTGGGCAACGGCTGGGTAGGCTCCGGCGAGGGCAGCGAATCCGGTCCTGATATGCTCACCGAACCGGATAAAGTGGCGGAATTTGTCGAACGCACCGGTGTCGATGCGCTGGCAGTTTCCATCGGGACTGCCCATGGGGTTTATGTTAAAGCTCCCAAGCTGGATATTGAACGCCTTGATATGATCAAAGCTGTTTCAGATATCCCGCTGGTACTCCACGGCGGTTCCGGAACTCCGGAAGACCAGATGTCATGCGCCATTGCCCACGGCATCTGCAAGGTGAACATTTACTCTGAACTTCTCACCGCATGGAATACCGCCATGCTGGAAGAATTGAAAAAACTCCCCCACATGGCGGCATGGCCGGCCGTACTGCGTAAAGTCCCTGATGCGGCAATGCGCGAGGTCATCCGGCAGAAAATCAAATTCTTCGGAAGTGCCGGACACGGCAATATTTGAAATAACAGCAGCGGCAATGCTTTTCAATGGCGGTTCCGCTGCATCTTTCTGAATTCATGAGGGTTTATGGCAGT
>JAFVRT010000176.1 GCA_017504125.1 Lentisphaeria bacterium | reverse complement strand
TGGTGCAGCAGCAGGAATTGCCGTGATCGTTGATCCGGGATCTTTACACTCCATGGGCTTTCAGTATTCATTTCTGATAACGGCAGTTCTGCTGCTGATTTCAAAAGATCTCAAAAGACTTTATGAAACAGAAAAAAGAAAATTTGACCTCATGCCGTTTTCTGCTTCTCAAAATCGCAAACGGCGCATTTTCAACCGTTCATTTTCCATTCTGGCAGCGGTCATCTCTGGCACAGCGGCTGTGGCTGCCGGAAGTATCGTGTCTGTCTGCAATTCAATTGGAATAACTCCCGGAGCGGTGATCGCCAACTGGTTCACCATGCCTGTTCTGGGAATACTTTTTATTCTTTTTCCCATTAAACTCCTGAGTTCCTGCTGTACGGAGTGGATCAATTCAGCAGCAGGCAGTATTATCAGTGCATTTTTTGATTATTTACTGGCCGTGGCAGAAATCGCCGCTGATATAGCATCGCCATTCTATTCCGCAAATCCAGGCATATTGTACTCGCTGCTGTTGGTCGTAATATTATTGTTTGTTCTGGCGGTGGAAAAATTGAAATACAAGATTGCCGGAGCAATGATATTCGCCATACTTTTTACCCTTTTTCCTCTCATGGCGCAGCATAAAAACTCCGGTGTTGCGGTTATTTCTTCTGACTGCTCCAAACCGGCAAGTATAGTCGTTTTATTCAAACGCCCCGGTGAAGCGGCAGTAATCAATCCGGTATACGCTCATATCGGAAAAATCGAAAAAATATTAAAGGATAACGGAATATTTCATATTTCAGAAGTCCGTTTTTCTGAACCGTCTGTAAAAAATCTTTCCGGATTGCGGAGATTGGCATCATCATTCAAAGTGATAAAAGTGATCATGCCTCCTGACAACCGTCATTCATGGCGTTTCCGGGATCGGATAACCGAAACTCCGGCGAATTTTTATTACACATGGGAAGGCCGCAACGGAGAAAAAATCAAGATTTTGCGGGAAAAAAATAAATTTGCCATTGAATATCCGGAATCCGGAGTTATGTTAAATTGGAAACTTGAAATATGTTACGATGACAACGGCAGAAAAATAACTTTCAGGCGCGGCAATGAAAAAAGCGTTGCCGGTCTGCTGCCGTGGAGCGATCAAATTGGAGTTTTGCAATATGAGTTGTGAACGGAAAATGAAAATATGTCATGTTATAACCCGTATGATCGTGGGCGGTGCCCAGGAAAATACTTTGCTCACCATAAAAGGCCATTTGGAAAAAGGTCATGAAGTAGTGCTGGTAACCGGTTTTTCTCCGGGACGGGAAGGCGAATTGCTGAAAAATGTTGAAATGCCTCCTTTTCCCATTGTAGAGATCCCGGAAATGGTCAGAGAGATCAATCCCATGAAAGATCTCAAAGCACTTTTCCGGCTGCGGGAATATTTCAAGCGTGAAAAATTTGATGTGGTGCACACCCACAGTTCCAAAGCCGGGATCATCGGCCGTATCGCGGCAAGACAGGCCGGAGTGCCGGTCGTTGTTCACACAGTTCACGGTCAGGCATTTCATGCCTACGAAAAATACTGGAAAAAATTGATTTACATCACCGCTGAACGCATTGCTGCCAAATACTGCGACAAGATCTACGCTGTAGCACAGGCGATGATCGACCAGTGCGTGAAAGCCAAAGTTGCCCCCGAAGAAAAATATATGGTGGTCTACAGCGGCATGGATACAGCGGCTTTTGTCAACGCCAAACGGGATCCTGAACTGCGGAGATCCCTTGGAATACCGGAAAATGCCAAAGTAGTGGCAACTGTAGCGCGTCTTTTCCCGATGAAGGGATACGAGGAAATGCTTCCTGCGGCAGCGCGTCTGGCCAAAGAGTTTCCGGAACTCCACTTTCTTCCGGTAGGCGACGGGCCGATGTTTGATGATCTGCAGAAGCAAATAGCGGAATTGGGTTTGTCGGAGCGTTTTCATTTTGCCGGTTTGGTTCCTCCGCACAAAGTTTGTGATTATATAGCTCAAGCTGATTTGTTGTGGCACCTGTCGCTTCACGAAGGTTTGCCGCGGGCGGTAGTTCAAGCTCTGGCTGTAGGGATCCCGGCCATCGGTTACAAACTTGACGGAACTCCGGAAGTAGTACTGAACGGTGAAACCGGCTTTGTTACAGCTCCGCAGGATATCGATGCGGTCGTATCCCGCAGTCGTGAACTGCTTGCTGATGACGACGCACGGCGGCGCATGGGGGCGAATGGTCAGAAACTGGTCGCAGAGCGTTTCGCCTGGCGGCGTATGGCAGATATATTGGAAAAAGAATTTCTTTCGCTGCTGGCAGCAAAGAAGTCTGCAGAACTGCAGTAAACGGCTTACAGTATCACCATTTCTTAAAATCAAGGCAAACTTAATGATTGGGAGTGGGATACCTGCGAAGAGGCTTGAATGGTTGGAAAAAGATGCTAAATTAGGTGTCGGTCGAGTTTTCTTTAGCAAGTCAGATGAAATAAAATCTTTGTTTGACACCACAATTCAAGAGGTCGGACTATGAAACAAGAAGAAATCATTATCAACATTGAAGAAAATGAATGGGAAGAAATACCGATCCCCCCAGAGGTTATATACAAATACAAGGGCAGATTTCTTTCATTTAGACGCACACTTCCATCAGGAGCTTGGGAAATGCGGTACTGCGATGAAAGGGAAAATATCCTCCCCGATTCACCGGTTATAATCCGCACCCACAATACCCCTCACGGGACAGTTGACAGTTGCGTCCGCATCGTTGGCTGACCCCTCATCAATCCCCACCGGGCACTCGCCCGGTTTTTTTGTGGGGACAAAATAATACGGCGGAGTTTTTGCCCAAGGGACATTGATGAAGCGGCCACAGCCGAAGCGATCACCTACTATGAGCGCAAGATCGGTCCCCGGAGCAACCGATTTAATAAAAAATCCACCTCATTTTGAACTCAATTTGAGGTGGATTTTGCATAAAAAAATGGAGCCAGCTGTGGGAGTCGAACCCACGACCTGCTGATTACAAGTCAACTGCTCTGGCCAACTGAGCTAAGCTGGCATCATAAGGATACGATGATTTTCCTTAATATAATACCAAATTTATGCTATTGCAAGGGGAAAGACAAAGTTTTTTGGCAAAAAAGGTTGAATTTTGGTCCGAAAGGTGTTAAATTAATCTCCGGATAAGAGGCAATGGTCTTTGATGAATGATCGGCCATTCCGCAACTCATCAATCTGAAAAGGAGTAATTTTATGAAGAATGTATTGTTTGCTGCCGCTGTTTGTACTTTCTCTTTTGTTCTTTCTGCCGCCGATGTAACGCTTCCGGCTCCGGAAAAAAAGGGCGGGATCTCACTCAATGAAGCTCTGAATCTGCGGAAAACAGTTCGTTCCTACAAAGCAGACCAACTTTCCGCCAAACAGATATCCCAGCTTTTCTGGAGCGCATTCGGTGTCACCCGCGCCGACGGTAAGCGTACGGCTCCGACTGCACGCAATTGTCAGGAAATCACTTTGTATCTTCTCACCGCCAAAGGCGCATGGATCTATGCCCCCAAGAAAAATCAAATGGTTCAGGTAAGCTCCAAAGATCTGAGGTCTGTGGCAGGCAGATACAAAGCTCCGGCCTACATCGCAATCGTTTCCAACCGCAAACTCTCAGGTTCCACCCCGCGATCTCTGCATTTTGCCTCTATGGATGTCGGCTATGTCAGCCAGAATATCTATCTCGCAGCAACAGCCATGAAGCTCGGCACATGTGCAATCGGCCAGATCGTCAAACCGGAAGTGCTGGAACGGGAACTCAAATTGACCGATTCTGAAAAAGTTCTTCTGGTCCACAGCGTCGGGTTCCCGAAATAAATTTGATTTTTTACCGCCGACAGCTTATCTTGAATCAGGGAAACGATGTGATCCAAACAAAGAGGAGAATTGCACTATGGAACAAAAAGATATTCAGCAGCTTCAGGATGAAGTCCGCAGCAGCTGTGCTCCGCTGCAGTTGATCCGTTCCGAAGTCGGACGGATCATCGCCGGACAGGAAAAACTTATCGACCGGATGCTGCTTGCCATGATAGCAGACGGTCATGTCTTGCTTGAAGGTGTCCCCGGATTGGCTAAAACCCTTGCCGTAAAAACCCTTGCCCAAACTCTGGATTGTTCTTTTGCCCGTCTGCAGTTCACTCCTGACCTGTTGCCCGCCGATGTCATGGGAACCCGTATCTATAATGCAGAAACCAGAGAATTTTCTGTAAAAGTCGGTCCCGTTTCAGCCAATGTGGTTCTGGCTGATGAAATCAACCGCGCCCCGGCCAAAGTACAGAGCGCGCTCCTCGAAGCGATGCAGGAAAAACAATTGACCATAGGCGGTGAAAGATTCCCCCTGCCCCAGCCTTTTCTGGTAATGGCGACCCAGAATCCCATTGAACAGGAGGGAACCTATCCTTTGCCTGAAGCTCAATTGGACCGTTTCATGTTCAAGATCAAAGTAGACTATCCGGAACGTGCCGAAGAACACACCATTCTCGAACGCATGGCTCATCCCGGCCCCCCGGAACCTGCGGTGGCTGTCGCCTC
>JAFVRT010000175.1 GCA_017504125.1 Lentisphaeria bacterium | reverse complement strand
TGCGGCGCACCTTATGGCGGCTGCTGTAAAAAAACTTTATCCTGAAACCAAATTCGATATTGGTCCTGCTACTGAAAACGGCTTCTATTACGACTTTGACATGGAGCATCGTCTTACTGTTGAAGATTTGGCTCAAATTGAAAAAGCCATGAAAAAGATGCTTGGCGGCAAAGTGAAATTTGAACGCTTTGAAACTACTCGCGAGGAGGCTCAAAAACTGTTGGCTGATCAGCCCTTCAAACTTGAGCGTCTGGCTGATATCCCCGAAGGTGAAGCTATCAGTTTTTACCGCAGCGGCGATTTTATCGACCTGTGCCGCGGACCTCATGTGGAAAGCTCTGCTGAGATCGGTGCTGTCAAACTTCTTTCTGTCGCCGGAAGTTATTTTCGCGGTGATGAAAACAACAAGATGCTGCAGCGTATTTATGGTATTGCTTTTGCTACAGCTGAAGAACTTAAAGAATATACGACCCGTATCGAGGAAGCTGCCAAGCGTGACCACCGCAAGTTGGGGACTGAGCTGGAGCTTTTTGGGTTTTCCGAACAGATCGGTCCCGGATTGGTTCTGTGGCATCCTAAGGGTGCTTTGATCAGACACCTGGTTGAAACTGCATGGAAAGAGGAGCATTACAAAAACGGTTATCAGCTGCTTTATACTCCTCATATCGGTCAGAGCGTGTTGTGGGAAACCAGCGGGCATCTTGATTTTTATCATGATGGTATGTATTCTCCCATGCAGATCGATGAAAAGGATTATTATGCCAAGCCTATGAATTGTCCTTTTCATATCGAGGTCTACCGTTCCCGTTTGCGTTCCTATCGTGAATTGCCGTTGCGCTGGGCCGAACTCGGTACTGTTTACCGTTATGAAAAATCCGGATCGCTTCATGGCTTGATGCGGGTTCGCGGATTTACTCAGGATGATGCCCATATCATCTGTACTCCTGAATCTATAGAAGAAGAAATCGCAGAAGTGCTGCGTTTCAGTCTTTATATAAACCGTATGTTCGGATTTACCGATATCAAACCTTATCTTGCCACCCGTCCCGCCAAGGCTGTCGGAGAACCGGAACGCTGGGCCAAAGCTATCGATTCTCTTGAAAAAGCTGTGGCCAAGGCCGGACTTGAGTGCGAAGTGGATGAAGGCGGCGGAGCTTTCTATGGTCCCAAGATCGACCTCAAGATCAAGGATGCTATAGGCCGTGAATGGCAGACCACTACGATTCAGTTTGACTTCAATCTTCCGGAGCGGTTTGATATGACCTATATCGGTGCTGATGGTCAGAAGCATCGTCCTTATATGGTTCACCGTGCTTTGCTGGGATCTCTGGAGCGTTTCTTTGGTATCCTGGTCGAGCATTATGCCGGAGCGTTCCCCTTGTGGCTGGCTCCTGAGCAGGGGCGTATTCTGCCGGTTTCCGATAAGCAGGTCGAGCAGGCTATGCAGATCCGTGATGAGTTCCGCAAACATGGATTCCGGATCGAAGTGGATCCTCAGGCTGCCGGACTCGGAGCCAAGATCCGCGAGGCCCGTTCTGCCCGTTTGCCCTACATTTTTGTGCTGGGTGAAAAGGAAGCTGCTGATGGTACATTGGCTGTCCGTTCCCGTCGTGAAGGTGAATTGGGGGCTGTGAAAATCGCAGAAATTATCGAAAAGATGAAATTTGAACTTGAAAATAAAGTTAATTGATGCTATATTTTACAAATGTAGTATGCTTTGAATATCACCGTCGGCAGTCGGCGGTGATAAAAATGAATCCCTGAAAGGAGGGTGTTGCTATAGCTAAGTTGTTGAAAGGTAATGATCGGACTGTTCAGCTTACCAATGTGCTTTTGATCGGGCTCGATGGGGAGCAGTTTGGTGTCGTCTCTTATTCCAAGGCCAAAGAATTGGCGGCTGAAGCAGGTCAGGATCTTGTTATGGTGGCAGAACGGGCGAATCCGCCGGTTGTGCGCATTATGAATTTCGGCAAACTTTGTTACGAGCAGAAGAAGAATCAGAAGGCTCAGCGTAAAGTCGCCGCCGCGCAAAAGGTCAAGGAGGTCAAGTTTCATATCAATATTGACCAGCATGACTATGAAACCAAAGTGAAACATGTACAGGACTTTTTTGAAAAAGGATTCCGGGTAAAAGTTACTCTGGCTTTGCGTGGTCGTGAGATGGCTCATCAGGATATGGCTTATGATCTGATGAACCGGGTTACTGAGGAACTGATTCCGATCGCTGATCCTGACGGCAAACCGAAAATGATGGGGCGGAATATTTCCGTCGGCTTCACTCCCAAAAGCGGTACTGTCAAGAAAGCTGCTGCGGTTGATGATGATGCCGATGATGATATCTCCGAAGAAATCGAAGCAGATACTGAAGAATAATTTTTTGACGCATGTGCGTCACATGCCGCCGCCGGTGAAAAGAGCATTGACCGGCGCGGTTTTATAATCATCAATTCTTAAAGAAAGGTGAAAACAATGCCAAAGCTCAAAACCAGAAAATGTGCCGCCAAGCGGCTCAAAGAGACCGGAACCGGAAAGTTCCGTCACTTCCGTGCAGGTGCCCGTCACCTGATGGCTTCCAAGAATGCCAAACGCCGTCGTCGTCTGCGCCAGGATGGTGCTGTGTCCGCTTCTGAAAATCGTCGTATCAAGGCCGCTCTGCCCTACGGTCTGTAATAAGAGGAGAAATAAATCATGTCAAGAGTTACTTGTGCCGTTTCTTCCCGTAAACGCCGTAAGCGCGTACTTGAGCGCGCCAAAGGTTTTTATGGTAACGCAAGCCGTAATATCCGTACCGTTTATGATGCCGTAAACAAAGCTAAAAGCCACTCCTATGTCGGCCGCAAGCAGAAAAAACGGCAGTATCGTGCATTGTGGATCGTTCGTATCAACGCCGCATGCCGTATGCTCAATGTTTCCTACAGCCGATTTATGGACGGTCTGAAGAAAGCCGACATCACCCTGAACCGCAAGGTGCTGGCCGATCTGGCCGTGACCAACCCCGCCGAATTCAAGGCGTTGGTTGAAAAAGTCACCCAGGCTTGAGATCGCAAAGACTTCCTCTGATGCGCCGTTGAAAAGTGTTTTTTCTACGGCGCGTCGAAACAAAAAAAGAAGTCGCTCTTCAGAGCAGCTCCTAACCTGACAGCTTGAAGTTGGTGTTTCAGACACTTTACTTTCAGGCTGTCGTTTTTTTAATGGAATATGACAATGAATCCGGTAATTGAAAAAATCAACGCCGCAGTAAAATCAGCTGCGGAAAAGGTCGCCGCTGCAGCAAATGCTGCGGATATTGAGGCCGTGCGTATCGAATTTCTCGGACGCAACGGACTGTTTCCGGCACTTTCCCGCGAGATGGGCTCCATCCCGGCAGAGGAAAGGCGCGAAACAGGAGCTGCGTTCAACCAGGGACGGCAGCAGATACAGCAACTTATTGATGATGGCAATGGGCGATTTGCCGGCAACTCCGGCAAATCGGATGCCATCGATACCTCGCTTCCCGGCCGTCGCCGTCCGGTAGGAAGAAAACATCCCATTATGGAAATTGCCGATGAATGTGTGGAAATCTTCGGGCGTATGGGATTTGTCCCCGTTTCCGGACCGGAAATGGAGGACATTTATCACAATTTCGATGCTTTGAATACTCCTGCAGATCATCCGTCAAGAGATGAACAGGATACCTTTTATTTTCCCGATGGACGGATCTTGCGTTCCCAGACCTCACCTGTCCAGGTCCGGGTCATGGAAACTCACGAACCTCCGGTCCGTATCGTCGCTCCCGGCCGGGTTTTCCGCCGTGACACTCCCGATGCCACCCATGGTATGAATTTTCACCAGATCGAAGGTCTTTATATCGATAAAGATGTTTCTCTGGCTGACCTCAAGAGTGTGCTTCTCACCTTCGCCCGTGAAATGTATGGCGAAAAAGTGAATATCCGTTTGCGTCCTCACTTCTTCCCCTTTACTGAACCCAGCGTGGAATATGATTTCAGCTGCGTGGTTTGCGGTGGAAAAGGATGCAATGTCTGCAAAAATTCGGGATATATTGAAATCGCCGGTGCCGGTATGGTCGATCCGGCTGTGTTGAAGAATGTTGGATATGATCCCGAAAAATGGAGCGGCTTTGCCTTTGGTCTGGGGATTGAGCGTTTGGCCATGCTTCGTTATCGTATTCCGGATTTGCGTTTCCTTTATGAAAACGATGTCCGGTTTCTGGAACAATTCTGATATTTCAGAGAGGAAAAACTTATGAATATTTCAAGAAAATGGCTCTCTGACTATATTGAGCTTAACTGCTCCGATGCGGAGCTTTGTGCCCGTCTTACTGCTGCCGGTATAGAAGTTGAAGCTGTGGAATCCGGTTCTCCTGTACCCGCCGGCGTGATCGTTGCCCGGATCGAATCACGGGAGCCTCATCCCGGTTCCGATCACCTTTCAGTATGTCAGGTTTTCAACGGCAAAGAAACGATCCAGATCGTTTGCGGTGCTCCCAATTGCGATGCCGGAAGCATCGTCCCCCTTGCCACTATCGGTACTGTTTTCAATACCGATGAAGGGGAATTCAAGATCAAAAAATCCAAGCTCCGCGGAGTTGAATCCTGCGGTATGATGTGCAGTGCCAAAGAGATCGGGGTAGGGGAAGATGATTCCGGTCTGCTGATACTTGATCCTGCTCTCAAGATCGGTACTCCGCTGAGCGATATTTACCGTTCTGATACAAAAATCGAAGTGGAAGTTACTCCCAACCGGGCTGATTGGCTTTCCATGTTCGGTATCGCCAGAGATGTGGCGTGTCTTTTGAACACTCCGGCCAGAATGCCGGAAATCAAGATACCCGAATGTGATATTTCTGCTCCCGGTCTGGTCACAGTTGAAGCTCCGGAACTCTGTTCCCGTTATATCGGCAGAACCTTGAAAAATGTCAAAGTCGGTCCTTCGCCTGACTGGATGGTTGAGCGTTTGGAAGCTGTCGGATTGCGTTCCATAAACAATGTCGTGGATATTACCAACTTTGTCCTTATGGAACTTGGACAGCCGCTTCACGCTTTTGACCTCGAAAAGCTTGCCGGACGCCGTGTCGTGGCCCGCCGGGCGAAGAACGGTGAAAAAATCGTGACCCTTGACGGCAGTGAACTTGAGTTGAATGATGCCAATCTGGTGATCGCAGATGCAGAAAAGCCTATGGCCCTGGCCGGTATCATGGGTGGAGAGTTTTCCGGTGTAAGTGAATCAACGACTGAAGTCCTGCTGGAAAGTGCATGTTTTGCTCCTGCCAATATCCGGGCAACTTCAAGAAAACTTGGTATTTCCAGCGATTCCAGTTACCGCTTTGAACGCGGTGTTGATTATGATATGACTGAAGCTGCTGCCGATCGTGCTGTACAGCTGCTGATCGAACTTGCCGGAGCAGAACTTTCAAGCGAAAAGGTCGATGTGAATACCGGCAGACCGGAAGAAAAGAAGATCCTCTGCCGCTTTGAAAAGATCCGCAAACTTATCGGGTGTGATGTTTCCAATGAACGGATGATGGAAATATTTACGGCTTTGCGTCTTGAGGTTTCCGATGTCAAAGCCGACTCCTGTGTGGTGACTGCACCGTTGTTCCGGGCTGATCTGGAACGGGAGGCTGACCTTGCCGAAGAAGTCGCCCGTGTGAATGGACTTGATGCCGTGCCTGTGGTGCCTGTGCGGGCTGTCCGCTGCATTCCTGAGAGTGAAAACGATTATGACTGGCAGCGGAATTTGCGGGAACTGGCTATCGGTATGGGATTTTATGAGTGCATGCACTACAGCATCGTAAGTGTCAGTTCAGCTCTTTCCGACCGCCGTTTCAAAGAAAGCGATCTGGTAAAACTGAAAAATCCGCTTAATCAGGAGCAGCCCTGCATGCGTTGTGCGCTGCTGGGTGAGATGTTGGGAACGGTTGGAAGAAACTTTGCCCGCGGCAACCGGGATCTTTCCCTGTTCGAATTGGATAAAGCCTTCTGCGCCAACGGGGAGCTGTTCCCTGAAGAACGGTGGGAAATGATCTTCCTTATGACCGGACGGCGTAATCCTGAACTTTTCTCTGATGCCGGACGGGCATGTGTCGATTTCTTCGATCTCAAGGGTGTGTTTGAAAGTATCTTTGAATCTTTGAAGATCCGCAATTTCCGTTTCCAGCCCAGTCAGGATGCGACATTCCGTGCCGGACATTGTCTTGACATTCTTCTTGAGGGCAAAAATGTCGGTGCTTTTGGTGAAGTTGCTGCAGATCTCTGTTCCAATTTCCGCGCAACAGCTCCGGTGTTTGCCGGACGGATAGATCCTGTGGCCTTGCGTGAAGCTGCTGCCCATGTCAATACTCAGTACAAAGAATTGTGTGCATTCCCGGCTATTGAGCGCGATGTGGCTTGTATTGCTCCGGCAGATCAGAGTAATGCAGATGTATTGGAATTTATCCGCCGTTTGCGGCTGCCCAACTTTGAGGGCGTGAAACTTTTTGATATTTTCGTCGATGACAAACTCAAGGCGGAAAACAAAAAGAGTGTGGCTTATACTCTGACTTTCCGCAACAAAGAGCGCACATTGACCGATAATGAAGTCAATAGTGCAATGGATAAACTCCGGGCCAAACTGGCCTCCGATCTCAAATTTGAACTCAGATAAAAATCAGGAGAGAAAATATCATGTTGGACAAAACTCCCGGAATCATTTATGAAGGCAAACTTGATGCCAAAGGAATGAAGTTTGCTGTGGTTTGCGGCCGTTTCAACAGTTTCTTTGTGGACCGTCTGTTGGAAGGTGCCATGGATGCCATCGTACGCCACGGCGGCAGTGCCGAAGATGTGAGTGTGGCTTATGTACCCGGATCTTACGAGATCCCCTTTGCTATCAAAAAACTTTTGAGCAAGGGCGGTTTTGATGCCGTTATCGCTCTCGGAGTGGTCATTCAGGGGGCAACTCCTCATGCGTCATACATCAACTCTGAAGTTTCCAAGTGCCTTGCTCAGCTGGGACTGGAATTCGGAGTTCCTGTGACTTACGGCATGATCACTGCTGAAGATCTGGATCAGGCTATTGAACGCAGCGGAACCAAAGTCGGCAACAAAGGTGTCGATGCTGCCGTCGCCGCGATCGAAATGGCCAACCTTACCAGAGCTATCGGATAAAGAGAGCTATCATGACCACTTCACCTAATCCTGAAGAAGCTCCGCGTCCTAACAGTAAAAGGTTCGGACGCGAAGCGGTTATGCAGTATCTTTTCAGTTGTGAACTCAAAGGTGAGATCCCTACTGCTGCCACTTTTGCCAGTTGTTACGATCTTATCTGCGATGAAGATCAATTGGAAAGCAACCGCTTTACCCGGAAAGCCCGTGAATTTGCGATAGAGCTTTATACTCAAGTGGAGTTGCTCCGGGAAAAAATTGATGCACTGCTTATTCCCTGCTGTAATGACGGTTGGGGATGGGATCGTATTTCCAGCGTTGACCGCAATATCATGCGTGTTGCGGTTGCTGAAATGCTGGCTTTTGACAATATTCCGGATGTTGTAAGTA